>CALXTP010000001.1 GCA_944391435.1 uncultured Alphaproteobacteria bacterium
TGATTATCAGGAAATTGATATTGAGCCCCTGATAGAATGCGAATCGTCTTTTTTAAAATATTTTTTCGGTGAAGATGCACGGGGCATAACGATGGAAAATTTACAGGCACGTTTGCGCGGACAGCTGCTAATGGCATATTCCAACCAATATGGTGGGCTGGTACTGGCGTGCGGCAACAAATCCGAAGCGCTGACCGGCTACTGCACACTTTACGGCGATACCTGCGGCGGGCTGGCACCCATCGGCAATTTATACAAGACGACTATTTTTGAGCTGGCAAAGTGGCGAAACTCGCTTAACCGGGTATTGCCGGAAGAAGTTATTACCCGCGCACCCTCGGCTGAACTTGCGGAAGAGCAGAAAGACGAAAACACGCTGCCACCCTACTCTGTCTTAGATGCTATATTACGCCTGCTGATTGATGAGGGGAAAAAGGCTGATGAAATCTGTGCTGCAGGTTTTGCTGCAGAAACAGTCAAACTGGTGTGTAAACTTGTTGAACGCGCGGCCTTTAAGCGCAAACAGATGGCTGAGGCTCTGCCATTGTGAGTTAACGGCAAGACTGGGGAAACTCCGCTTGGCGGCAGAGTTTCCTCCTTGGTCCGATAAGGTTTTATTTTTTGACTTTGCTTGTTACTATTTTAACAATTTCTTTCTCGTCTTCAGGGCTTAACAACCCGTACAAAGGAATGGCAAAGGGCGTAAAACCGCCGTTATGGCGCTGTAAAAAGTTATATTTATATTCAATGCCCTCTTTGGGTACCAAGGTCAACACTTTGCAACGGCGCAAACCGCAACGCACTTCTTTTTCTTCGGTGCGGGCAATGTCCTTCCAAAACAGCTTTTGGCAATAGTCAATTTTTATCCCCTCGCTATCCACGACAACGGCCTGATGTTTCAAGAGATATTTCCATCCCCAGGCCAACCAGGAAAAAACACAGACACCGATAAGAATCTGCGTTTGCACCCAGTACAACAGGCAGACGCATTTTACACTCCAGTACCCCAACGTTATGGTTAAGGCCAGATTAAGTACCAGCCAGGCATTTACCTTGTTAAAATCATAGTAATAAATTTTTTCATCAGTCATTGTTTTGTCTCCCTTCTATTGTTTCAGATGACAGTATAACATTTAGAGTTTGCTCTAAGTCAAGTGTTTTTTGAAAAAAAATATTTCTTTTTATCAACATGTTGTCAAATTATACCATTTTTTCTATCCCGGACTTGGCTTTTTGATAAAAATACTTTATAGTTTGGCTGTTGCCATTTGCGGAGGAATGATGATTTACAGCACTTCATACACCGGACCTTTCGGAGAAATACACCTGGCCAGCGACGGGACTTTTTTGACGGAGCTGACGACACCGACTGAATATCGCCGGCTGCACCCCGGACAGCATGGCAAAGAAAAAGCGCCTATAATGCCTGATGACGGCGGCAACCTGCCCTGTTTTAATGAAACGAAAAAATGGCTGGATATTTATTTTAGCGGCAGATGCCCCGATTTTACACCACCTTTGCTGCCGGCCGGCACGCCTTTTCAGCAGCTGATATGGTCCTTGCTGCGCGATATTCCCTACGGCACTTTGACCACTTACGGCACGTTGGCAAAAAAAGCAGCCGCCCTTATGCATAAAACAGCCATGTCGGCGCAGGCCGTCGGCGGTGCGGTCGGCGCAAATCCCATCAGCATTATTGTTCCCTGCCACCGCGTTATCGGGCAAAACGGCAGCCTGACCGGTTATGCCGGCGGGCTCAAACTCAAAGTGCTGCTGCTGCAAACGGAAGGAATAGATACGTCAGCACTGTCCATGCCCAAAAACAGCCGTTTTTTATAGCCCTTTTCCACCCTTTCTTTTTCTCTTTGGCGGAGCCGGCATACGTTTTTCTGAACACTTTGATAAAACAAAATATTTTTCAAATTTCCGCAAAGAAATATTGACAAGCGCAAAAAGCCCGTGTAGAATGATTTGTATGTTTAATATATTTGAGGTAGTTCAAAAATAATTACATGAGTCCTGTATACGGGTATGCTTTTAATTTATTTTTAGTTTTAGTTTTAGTTTTTTGTAACGCTTTTTTCGTTGTTTCCGAATTCGCTATTGTTAAAATCCGGCGCACAAAACTTGAAGAATTGGCGCACGGCGGCAGCAAAAGTGCCAAAATTGCCCTGAAAATCAACGAGCATATGAATACATATCTGAGCGCTATCCAGCTCGGCATTACGCTGGCGTCCCTCGGCCTCGGCTGGCTCGGCGAACCGGCGGTGTCGCGCCTGTTGGAAAATTTGTTCAGCGGCTTTTTCGCCGACAATAAACTGCTGTTGCATTCGCTGAGTTTCGGTATTGCCTTTACCTTTATTACGCTGCTCCACGTCGTTTTCGGCGAGCTGGTGCCAAAGTCCATGGCCATCCAGGATACGGAACGTTATGTTTTGCTGATTGCGCGCCCGCTTTATACGTTTAATAAGATTTTTGCGCCTTTTATCTGGGTGTTTGACCATGTCACAATGTGGATTTTGAAACTGATGAATGTTAAACAGGCCGATGAAAACGAAGATGCCCACTCCGAAGAGGAAATCAAACTTATTATTGATGCTTCGCAAAAAGGCGGCGTTATTGACGATACGGAAAGCGAGATTATCCAAAACGCCATCAGCTTTTCGGAAATTTCTGCCCATGAAATCATGATTCCGCGCCAGGAGATGAAATGCATTTATCAAAACAGCAGCTATAATGAGATTATGGAATTTGTCAAACAGCATAAACATACGCGCTTTCCGCTTTGCAACGGCGACAAAGACCAGATTATCGGCATGATACACATCCGCGATTTGCTGGAATGCAAAAACACGCCGCATAAAGATATCTTAAGCAAAATTGTCCGCAACATCCTGTTTGTGCCGGAAAATAAATCCATTTCTGAGATTTTGCACGAAATGATGAAAAAGCGTATCCATCTGGCGGTAGTCGTAGACGAATATGGCGGAACGGCAGGGCTGCTGTCCATGGAAGATATTTTGGAAGAGCTGGTCGGCGACATTCAGGACGAACATGACGAAATAACCGAGGAGCCGGTTAAGAAAATCAGCGATTTGGTTTGCGAATTTGACGGCTTATATCTGGTTGAAGACGCTTATGACTGTATGGGTCTGCCTTATGACGACAACGAACATGAGGAGAGCACGATGGGCGGCTATGTCTTTAACCTGCTGGGACGCGAACCGGAAGTCGGCGATAAAACCGAAGACGAATATTGCGTCTACGAGGTGCTGGAAGTGGATAATATGCGCATTGCCCG
>CALXTP010000002.1 GCA_944391435.1 uncultured Alphaproteobacteria bacterium
GTAAAATCAAGCTGGTAAGGAGATGATATTATGTCTATGACTGATCCTTTGGGCGATATGCTCACACGCATTAGAAACGCACAAAGAGCGAAGAAAAGTGATGTTGTATCACCGGCCTCTCGCTTGCGTGAAAATGTTTTGGAAGTTCTGAAAAGAGAAGGCTATATTGCCGGTTATGAAAAAACCAGCGTACGCCCGGGTGTTGATGAACTTCGTATTCAATTAAAATATCATGAAGGCACAAGCGTTATTACTGAAATTTACCGTGTTTCCACTCCGGGACGCCGCGTATATTCCAGTGTCAGAGATTTGCCAAGAGTTTATAATGGGCTCGGTATTTCCATCGTTTCTACTCCGAAAGGTGTTATGAGCGATAACGAAGCCAGAAAAGCTAACGTTGGCGGCGAAATTTTGTGCCAGGTTTTCTAGGGAGATAGCGGATGTCAAGAGTTGGAAAATATCCTGTAATTATCCCGGAAGGCGTTAATGCTTCTGTTGACGGAAATGTTGTTAACGTTAAAGGAAAATTGGGTGAACTGAGTTTTGCATTTGATGATTCTCATGTTAATGTAGAACTTAAAGACGGTAAAATTGTAGTTACTCCGCATACACAAAGCCGTACGGCAAGAATGTTGTGGGGGACGACGAGAGCACAAATTAATTCGTTGGTCAAGGGCGTCAGCGTCGGATACAGCAAAAGCATTGAGCTGAACGGTGTTGGTTATAAAGCCCGTATGGACGGTAAAAATTTGGTTCTGACATTAGGCTTTTCTCATGATGTGCCGTTTGAAACGCCAAAAGGCATTACCATTGTTTGCGAAACACAAACGACCCTTAAAGTCAGCGGTGTTGACAAGCAGCTGGTTGGTCAAGTGGCGGCTGAAATTCGCAAATACAGAAAGCCGGAGCCTTATAAAGGCAAAGGTATTCGTGTAGACGGCGAATATGTACGTCGTAAAGAAGGCAAGAAGAAATAGGATGTAAGGCAATGAATACACCAAGAAAATTATATGAAAAGAGAAAAGCTCGCGTAAGAACGGCTTTGAGAGCTGCTGCGAATGGAAAGATGAGATTGTCCGTATTTCGCAGCGGGAAGCATATTTATGCGCAAGTTATTGACGATGCTAAAGGTGCTACCGTTGCTTCTGCCTCTACTTTGGATAAAGAAGTAAGAGCCAATATTGCGAAGTCTTCTAATATTGAAGCTGCGCAATATGTCGGCAAAGTGATTGCGGAGCGCGCCGTCAAAAATGGCGTTAGCGAAGTTGTGTTTGACCGTGGCGGTTATGTATATCATGGCCGTGTTAAGGCTCTGGCAGATTCTGCCCGTGAAGCCGGATTGAAGTTTTAGGAGGTTATCATGGCACAATCTTTAGATCGTCATAATAAGACGGATAAAAAAGAAGATTTGGTTGAGAAACTGGTCTTTGTTAACCGTGTAGCAAAAACAGTTAAAGGCGGCCGTACGATGTCTTTTGCCGCATTGGTCGTTGTTGGTGATCAGAAAGGCCGTATCGGTTTTGGTTCCGGTAAAGCAGCGGAAGTTCCAGAGGCTATTGTTAAAGCTACCAATGAAGCTAAAAAGAATATGGTTCGTATTCCGTTACGCGAAGGCAGAACTTTACACCACGATATCAGCGGTAGATTTGGCGCAGGTAAAGTTGTTTTGAGAACTGCTCCTGCCGGTACCGGTGTTATTGCCGGCGGCCCTATGCGTGCTGTTTTTGAAGTTTTGGGCGTGCAGGATGTTGTTGCAAAGTCATTGGGGTCCAATAACCCGTATAATATGATTAAGGCAACAATGGCTGCTTTGCAGTCCATTAACAGCCCGCGCATGGTTGCGGCAAAACGCGGTAAAAAAGTCGGCGATATCGTAAGCCGTCGGGAAAATACTTCTAACGTTAAGATGGATAAAGAGGAGGCTTAATCATGGCTAATAAAAAGACAGTTAAGGTTACTCAGGTAAAAAGTTCCATCGGACACGGTAAAGAACAGATTGCTACTTTGAAGGGCTTAGGCTTAAATAAGGTTGGCAGAACGTCTGTTCTGGAGGATACTCCGGCCGTTAGAGGGATGATTAATAAAGTAGCTCACCTCATTAAAGTTGAAGAATAATTGCGCAGAGGACGGTTGTTTGAGAGTTTGAACGAACATAGTTGTTAATGAAAATTCAAAGGCAGCCGTCCGACACAAAAAATTTTTGATTTTAATTTGAGTTTATATAAAGGTGAAGAAAATGAAACTGAATGAATTAAGAGATAACGAGGGTGCCAGAAAAGACCGTATTCGCGTCGGTCGCGGCATCGGCAGCGGCAAGGGTAAAACCGGTGGCCGCGGCGTTAAAGGACAAAAATCTCGTTCCGGCGTTTCCATTCACGGTTTTGAAGGCGGTCAGATGCCGATTTATCGTAGGTTGCCGAAGCGCGGTTTTAAGAATCCGTTTGCGAAAACGTTTGCTGTTGTTAATTTGGACAGTATCCAGAAAGCTATTGATGCAGGCAAGTTGAATGCTAATGAAATCAACAAGGAAAGCCTGGTGGCATCCCGTTTGGTTACAAAAGAAATGGATGGCATTCGTTTGTTGGCACGCGGCGCTATTACATCAGCTATCAATATTACTGTAGATTCAGCATCTAAAGCTGCGGTCGCTGCGGTTGAGAAGGCTGGCGGTAAAGTTACGGTTAACGCCTAAGCTAATATCTATGAATCACAAGAAGAAGACGGGTGAAAGCCCGTCTTTTATAATTTGGAAATTGTGTGGCCTAGAGTGTGGTTTAGCGAAGGAAGTGAGCAGTGTAAAGTTATGGTTTTTATCTGGGGCAATATTGGTAAATCTTGAGAAGGAGACGGGAAAGGCCTGTCTTTTTTGATGGTTAATGCAAGAAAAAATTAGGATCCGTAAGAAGATGGCTGTTGGTTTGGAGTGGGAGAAGATGAGGCGGGTTGCCAGTACTGATAAGTGTTTGTGTGGCAGAATGCAATGAAGATTAATTTTTGCGTTTTCTCCGATTTTGTAAAAAAAAATTGTTTGAGGGGAGATGGGTTGCATTTTGGTTCAGGAGGTGCTGAAGCGATTTAAGCAAGCGATGAAGAGCAGGAAAAAATAGGTGAAGGACAGGATTACAGCTTACTTTGGGCAAGGATTTTTCTTGACAAAAAATAATAATTATTTAGAATACAGGGGAAAATCTAAAGCTATGAAAATTATTTGAGAATGTTAATTTTATGTTTCATTGAAGCAAAGCCGATACGGTTTTGTTTCGCTAAAATGTGTTATTATTTATGTTTAAGAAAAACGCTAGAAATCTTCCTGTGGTTAATGAATCACCGGAAGAGAAAAAAGATGTTGCGGACAAACAGATAACAACGCTGTCCGTTGAGAGAGAAGACGATGAACAAAGAAAAGCCTTTGAACGTATGGTGGATTATGCCTGTGAAATTTTGAACAATTTCAAAGTGCCGAAAAGGAAAAGGCATAGCCTGGTATGGCTTGTAGTAGCGGTGCTGGTGGTTGCGGTCGTTGGCTGGTTTGTCTTCAGTCCGGCAGATGATGAGCCGAAGCCGACAGAACAAACGGCAGCGGCTGAAGTGTCTGTTGTATGGGATATGTCCGGTACGGATATTTTTGCCCTAGCAAAGCAGGCTGATATAGACGCCGGTTATAATCGGTTGCTGGTTTGGTATAAATACCATGTTTTGCAAGGAGCGTACGATGATGTTCAAGATGCGTTGCAGAAATATCAGAAAGCAGAACAGGCTTATACGGCCGTATGCCAATCAATCAGCGTGAAACAGGATAGCTTGGCATATTATCAAACCCGGTGTATGGAAATGCAGCAAAAATTAAATTCTTTATTGTCAACCGGTGTTTCCGGTGAAAATACAGGGGAATATCAACGACAGAGAGATATGCTTGAGCAGGAACAGGCGTTTTGTATGGCACGGAAAAACTTTTATCAACAACTAAGATCGCAGAAAAACAACATTGCGTACGATTTTGCGAAAAAACGTGAGCAATGGCAAATAGCTGAAGAGGAATTATCTGAATATAAAGAGAAGACGATGCTAGAGTGGCGGAAGGAGTTTGTTAGGAAACTTCCTATGTATTTTTTCTTTTTGGGAGTGTGTTCTTTTATATTGCAGTTTATTTTGATGATGTTTTCTGTGGAATATGAGAAATGTAAAATCGTTGAGAGGTGCTTTACCGTTGCTACGATTGCTTGTTTAGTGTTAGGTTTTTCCAGTGTATTTTTGTTAAATACGGTATGAGCATGATGTTTAAAACACTCTTTTTTAACTTTCCTGTTTTGCGGGGAGGTTAAAGGGGTGTTTTATTTTTGTATGATTAATATCTAAAAGGTATGGTGATAGCGGATTTTGTTTGTACGATATTGATTGAAAATAACGGAGGCGCCGGGCGGAAGGAAATATCTTGACAAATTTCCTTTTTATGGATATAAACTGTATTGAGCTTGGCAAACGCTCGGAATGTCCGCCAAAGGGTTCATTGCCGTAACAGTTTTTACATAGATTTCTTGAGACAGCTTATTCAGCCCATCGGGCAGGCGATAAGATAAGTTGTCGGAAAGGAATTGATATGAGTGAATATATTGAAGTCTTCCGTGTGGAAGCAAAGTCTTTATTAAAAAAATTCCAAAATAACGATACAACGGCAGTTGCCCGGTGTGCCAAGGTTTTCGGCAGCCGGAAAGATTTGTCGTTGATGAATATGCAGCACGTTATAGCTAAAGAATACGGATTTGAGAACTGGAATGCATTGGCCAAAGCCGAACGCTGGAAGATGGCTGAGGTGTTGATTGCTGCAAAAAATAAAGGATTAAAGACGCCGCTTATGGTTGACGGCATAAAAAATGCCACGTATCCGCTGGGTGAAACCAGGGATACTATCGGATTGCGAAGTGAACGCGAAGGGTTGGATCTGGTTAATTTTTGCACAACATACATGAGTGGCAGGAGCAGCCCTTTTTTGCAACTTAATATGCTTGATGTGGCGCAATATGATTTAGCAAAGATGAATCCGCTGTTTGCGACATACGACGAGTATACGCAATGGCCGGCGGATAATGCGGAGTTGCCGGAAGGATTTAACCCTGCGGCGTTTATGGAAGAACGGAAAAATCCCGGATTGGGCATTAGAGATTTACATAGGCAGGGAATAGACGGCAACGGGCGTGTGGCAGCGGTAATTGACGGCTTTTTGCTGTGTGATCATTTGGAATATCATGACAAGCTTAAAGGATATGAACGGTTAGGCAGTGAAGCCGGCCACGGCCGTATAGGCGGCATGTTGGTATCGGCATTGGCTGGTAAAACGTGTGGTGTGGCGCCTAAAGCCGATGTATATTATTTTTCAGCTCAGCAAATGGAGAACGGGCAGCGTTCACAGCGCTATTATGCGCAAGCTTTGGAGAAAATCTGCGATATGCACATACAGATGCAGAAAGAAGGTAAGAACGGTATAGATGTCGTATGCATTTTGTGGGGAATTCCACATGAGCTGTTTAAAAACGATGATGGGGCGGCAGAGATGTTTGCCGCGGTTGCAAAGGCCAATGAGTTGGGAATTTGGGTTAATTCCGGCACGTTATCGTTTAGCAACAAATTATGGCGGGATTTGCGTATACACTGCCGGTTTGGCGGTGATGTTGATAATCCTGACGACTATCTGCTTATGCCGACAGAAATGAATTATCCGCCGGAACATCGTGAGCAGGAACGCAATAATTTGTGTTTTCCGGCCGGCGGGCGTACCGTGGCGGCAACCATACGGCTTGATGCCTATCAGTTTGAAGCACCTGGATTTTATATGAAACCGTATGAATGCGGGCTGTTTATGCTGGCGCGCAGCGTTAAGTCCGATTTGACGGCAGAGGAATTTTGGCGTATCGGGTTGGAAACCGGCGATTATCGCGAAGGTATCGGCATGATAATCAATCCACGACGGTTGATTGCGATGTTAAAACAGTAAAAAAGAAAAGGGAGAGGGAAGAGCCCTCTCCCAAAAACTGAAAGGTGTTAAAAAATGGAAGGAAAAATAGAGATTGCAGAGGCCGTATCAAGTGATGAATGGGATATCGCGCGGTTGTCTTATCAGGTTGGCAAAATGCACGACGACGCATTGCCTGACTATTTTTGCCCAACAAGCGAGGCTGAACATCTGGAAGTGATACAAAAAATGATGAAAGATGCAAAAGCTATAGTGTTAAAAGCGGTTTATGACGGCAAGGTGTGCGGTTTTGCGTGTTTGTATCTGCAAGATACGCCACGAAAAGGGTTTGTACATTCCAAAATCGGCTATATTTATAATTTTGGTGTTGATGAAGCGTATCAAAGACGCGGGATTGGGGCTACGCTGTTGGAAAAGGCAGAGGATTTTTTACGGGAAAAGGGTGCTGAAACGGTGGAGCTGAATGTGTTTTTGTTTAATCAAAGAGCGTTGGCTTTTTATAAAAAATATGGGTATCAGGCATTGGATGTTAATTTGCAAAAGATTTTATAATTGTATCGGATAAATATCCAGAAACAAAAAGGGAGAGGTTTTGTCCTCTCTCTTGCTTTATGCCTTTATTATAAAGAGTTAAAACTTTTTTGTCAAGTTTTTTATTTGCAGTTTTTCTAAATTAAGTTGTTGATTTTGCTTTTAAATTTATTTTACCTTAACAACCGGCATAACTTTTTGGAGGATGTTTTATGCAAGAAAAAACAGTTGTTCGGGAAAAATATAATTTTTGGCGGTTTGAACGGCGGCGGATTCGTTCGCTATGGGGATTATTAGGGAAAGAAGAAAAATGCGATGGCAGCATGGAAAGCGGTGCGTTCGCGGATATTTCCGTATGGCAGATGCTGCGGCAGATTTTGCAGGAAGTTAATGTGATTGCGCGAAAACCTTTTGTCAAGATTGTCGTTTTAACGGTTGTATGTGCGTGTTTGTCCGGTTTGGCGCCGTTTACTCGGATGTTATATATGGGGCAGCTGCCAAATCTTTTGAGCGGGACGGCAAAAGCCGTGGTCATATTTGCCATTTTTTATGCTTTGAACGAGTTGAGAGATTATGTATGGCAACTTTGTTTTATGCGAAGTAATTTTGCCAAAATTGAATTTAATGATATGTATGGCAATTATGCAGAGGCTAAAAGCTATATTGAAGTTTTGCATAAACCCCGCGCCCTTTTTGCGGTTAACGGTCCGGGGACGCTGTTGTCATATGCACGGGAGATACAACAGAAAAAAGCAAGTATTTTAAGAGAGTTTTTTTATTTTGCCAGCGATATGATTATTTGTGCGCTCAGTTTGGCCGGGTTAATGGCGGTTACGCCGATGTTGTTGGCGGTTATCCTATTTCTTCAGTATGTCAATGCAGAATTTTTGCTGTATAATAACAAATATTTTCGGCATCTGGATGAACGTTTCCAGCGTTTTAACAGTCTTGTTGCGCGCTGTAACGGGCAGGCAACCGCAGCGGCGGGGCTGGTGCAGGAAGCTGATCGGGTAGATACGGAAAGCAGACATATTTTAACGCGATTGGTGCGCTCTTCCCGGAAACGGCAACAAAAGTATAAATTCCGGGAAACAAGCGAGCAACTGATGCGGGTTTTGTCTGACATGGTTATGGCCATTGCCGTGGCATATGTGGCCGTAACTGATATTATACAAACAGGCGATATCGGACGTCTGGCACTCATTTCCGGAGCGGCTTTTCAGCTGCGTTTGCGATGTGATTCCATAATCAAGCATTATTTCTGGATGGAGGATAATAAAAACAGGGTTGTTGATTTGCAAAAATATCTGATTGTTCCTAAAGTTTTGACGCGTGTTTGCGGAAAGGGGCAACTGACGGAGGCGGATACAACGATTACGTTTAAAAATGTCAGCTTTGCCTATCCGAAACTCAAACGAGTGGAAGAAATTGGCTATTTGACAACAGTCCAACATGGCGAAAAGGTGTTGGATAATGTGTCAGTGACGGTGCGTCCGGGAGAGTTGACCGTGATTGCCGGGCTTTCCGGACAGGGAAAGACAACGCTTGTTAAACTTATCCGCCATGATTATGATGCGGCCGGCGGCGAGATATTTATCGGTGATAAGGAAGTGCGCACTTTGTCTGATGAGGCGATTAGCCGGCATATTGCTTTTGTTAACCAGAGGGTTAATTTTTTTGATACGACTATTCGGCGCAATTTGGTTTATATGTGCCCGGAGGCAAACGAGGAGCAAATTGCCGAAGTGCTGGAGGCGGCAGGTTTTGCCGAAGATGTGGCGAAATTTGAAGACGGATTGGAGCGCCGTGTCGGCATCGGTGGCAGCAACCTTTCCGGCGGGCAAAGGCAACGGTTGGCTCTGGCACGGATGTTTTTGAGCGATAAGCCTATTTTGCTGTTAGATGAGCCAACGACCGGATTGGATCAGGTCTTGAGCTTTAAAGTTATGAAAAAGCTCAAAGAACTGGCAAAAATAAAGACCGTGTTGCTGGTTACGCACAATCCGACCGAAATTGCACTGGCTGACCGGGTGTTAATTATTAACAACGGACAAGTGGTTGCTGACGGCGAGGCGTTGCAATTGACGAGGAAATCTGAATATTTGTGTGCTTCCATGTCTGAGCAGGATGTTTTGAGCAAACGGGATTTATTTGTTGCGCATTGTCAGAAAGCGGCTTAATCTATCTTGCAGCGTATATTTATTTGGAGGTAAAAAATGTCCGGAATTGTTGAGAAAGCCTTAGCGTTTGCAAAGGAATGCCACGGCGGCGATAATTCCGGGCATGATTTTATGCATATTCAGAGGGTATTGGCCAATGCGGAACGAATTTTGGCGGAGACGCCGGAGGCTGATGCCGAGGCGGTGCGCCTGGCAGCAGTGCTGCACGATGTTGATGACTATAAAATATCGGCAAAAGGCGGGCGTGCCGAATATTTTTTGCAAGCGGCAGGGGTAGAAACGGTATTGGCCGGCAAGGTGCTTAATATTATCGGGGCAATCAGCTTTTCTAAATCCGGCAGCCATCCGCATTTTGAGATGATTGAGCAGGCGGTGGTGTCTGATGCGGATAAACTGGACGCGATGGGGGCTATCGGCGTGTGCCGGACGGTGATGTATTCGGCGGCAACGCAGCGTCCGTTGTTTTTGGCGGCGGAATTTCCGGCAGAAAATTTGACGGCAGACGAATATAAAAATAAGGCACGGGCCGGAAATCATGCCATTAACCATTTTTTTGACAAGCTATTGAAACTTAAAGGGGCAATGCAAACCAAGGCGGGACAAAGGGAAGCAGAAAAAAGGCATCAGTTTATGGTTTTATTTTTGCAGGAGTTTTTTGATGAGATACAGGCATCGTCATGGCGAGCCTATTTGGATGATTTTTTAAAAAGAAATTAAGTTTTTGGCATAAATACAGTTGACGATGGACAAAAAATATGGTATATTTTTCTTGTTTACCATATTATTGTTTCTATAGATTTGGATTGTTCTTTTGAGCTTATGCTTCAAGGGGCTGTTTGGGTTTTGAAATTTTGGTATGGCAGGCCGTTAAGGGGAAAATCTTCTTAATGTAGTTGTTTTATTTAAATTTTTTTTGTTTATGAAAACAAATGTAAATGTATTTTTGCGGCTGTTTGCTGCAATTGTTAGGAACTTCTTCCCGCGTCTGGCGGTGAAGTATTTTACCAAAAAAACAAACCCGAACGCCGAAATGTTTCTGCCAGGGTCAAATGAAGAGCTGGACTTAATTAAACAGCTTAAGTTTGGCTCGGAACAGCTGCAAGAGCGCGTTTGGTCGCTGGAAACAAAGGCTTGTTTGCTGGCGCGGTGTAACTGGGCATTATTGCCGGAAATACGCACGGAAAAGGAATTTATTTCCGTGTTGCAAACCGGGGATATTGTAAAGCTGATACAGGCTTTGCGGTATTATACGCCTAATAAAGAACGTCTTGAAGGCCTTATTTGCAGATTTGGTGTGGATACAGTCCAAATCATTGAGGCTATACCATCGGTATTTGATTCATTGGCACCATGGGAAGTCCTTGGTGTGGGAGAAAAAAATACTTATGGTTTGGATGGAAAACGCTGGGCGTTGGCTCAAGCACTGGCAAAAGCCAAGGCTGCCTGGGCGCCGAAATTTATGCGGGAGCTGATAAAGTTTCCTCCGCAGAAACTCGGCGAAACCGGTAAGGCTATGTTTGAGGCGTTTTTCAAACGGGCTTTGGAGGCAAAGGAAGATATATCAGATATGATGCCGTATCTGTATGTTTTCTTTCCAGAGCTGTATGTACTGATGCGGAAAAACATATACGGGTATAATTCCGTATATCCGTATTTCCAGGTGATGTACAAACAGCTACGACAGAAGCTCTCAAGCGGGCAGGCTGTGACAGATATGGATGCAATTTGCAAGACGTTTGCTGAGAAGCAAGAGGATTGGCAAGAGGCTTACATCTGGCTTACAATAGGCTGTTCCTGTTGTTTGGAGAACGGCATACGGTCTATTTTGATAGATGATTTGCCAAGGCTAAAAAAATGGCTGCATGCAGCTTTGTTTCGGCAGCTGTTTGCAAGTGTTGCAAGGTATGCCAAAAATGCCGGCGAAATTGCCGACTTGCTCAAAATTGCAGAAGAGCCGTTTAAGAAGCAATTGCGGGAAAAGCTGGTTAGTGCATCTTTTTCGGCAGGGTTTGTCAGAAAGTTCTTCCCTTTTGACGGATGGGAAGAAAAAACGGCACAAAAGGCCATTGCGGTGCTGGTGGAGGCAGGAGAGCTACCGACAGAAAAAATGGCAGAGTTGCCGGAGCCTCTGCAGAAATTTGCTGTTGAGCAAATGGAAACGAGAGCCCAGATTGAGTCTTTGAAAGCAAATGTGCAGGGTATTGTTGGGCTGTCTTGCCAACTTTATCCTGCGGCAGAACGATTTCTGTTCAGCTGTAATAAAGAAGCGGCTCTTAGCTATATAGAGAAGTATAAAATGGCGGATTCGTCATTTCTCTATATTCTTACCGGTTGTTTTAACAGCGGGGGTGAAATGGTGTTTGCCTATGCCAAAAAGTGGCGCTTGAGCGAGCAACAGTATCTGGCTATCATGCAGAGTCCGTACGTGGCTTCGGCACCGTATCTGAAGCCGTATGTACAGAAGGCTGTATAATCAAAGAACAAAAGTATGGGGTGACACAAAGTCACTCCATATTTTTTTGTGGTTGCAAGCCGATTTAATCATCGTTAAAAAAAAAGAATAAAACAAGAACAAAACCTGATATAAAAAAATGGGTGAAGGTCTCCGGATAAAAAATTTATTTTAAATTAAAATACTTATTGCATTATTGCAACTTTTGGTATATATCTTTAGCGATATTATATTTTTTTTATGGGAGCGAGGAGTATGCTAGATAGAACGGACGGACTAGATGCCAAGTATTTTCGGCGACGGACTGTTTTATATTATCAGTCGCTCAAGCCGAGCGTTTATAAAGACAATAATTGCGGACATGATTATCGTTTCGGGCTTTGCCTGGTGGAAGACCGGGCGCAGCGCAGCGGTTACGGCAAATCCAAAATAGGCATAGAAGGCGGAACAACCGAGTGGACAACGGCGTTGCCGCCTGTTTATTGGTAAATAGATAATAATTTTCTGCTGATGTGAGTTTTCTCCTTGTTTTATGTGCCATTTTAGGGTAGAATATTCTTTAAGTATTACATAGAGGATGATAAGATGGTAAAAGGAAAACAAGATAGTCAGCAGATGAATTTTGCCACATACGAGAGACAGCGGTTGCTTGCGGCGGCTAAGCAAGTGCGGAGAAAAGTTCTACAAAAAAGTAATACTGAAAAAGTTGAGGAAAACTCTAATAAGGAACAGGGAACACTTAAGACGGTTTGGGGTGTTTTTAAGGAAGCCTGGCAAAAAACGGGAAAAGATTTTAAAAAATCAGTCGGGTTCAAAACGGCGGAATCTGTTTGTACCGGTTTATCGCCATATTGTCAAAATTTGCTGTTTGGCGCTTTGCCGGGGATTGTCAGTGGCACCGGCGGGGCGAGTATGCGCTTTTTTAGCGCGGCCGGCTTGGAAATTGCCCGTAAAACATTGTTGAATTTTTTTCGTTTTAAGGCATCTATGGCTAGTAAGGTATTGAATGACACTCATAGAAATGCTGCCGCCAGTTCAATTTATGAGGATATTTTGCATAAGCCCAGACCGTATTTTAAGGATAATGCGCCGGCGGCATTGAGCGGTATTACTTCTGAAATTACATCGGCAAAAAATGACCTGTTGAATAAATCGGTTCAGTGTATGTCTTATGTGGTTGTTTTTGGCATCAGTTCTGCCAGCCTTTTGGCAGTGGATCCGATGTTGGCGGCAGGTGTGCTTGGTGTGACGGCTTTGACATCGGAATTTGGCGGGTTTATGAATAATGCCTATCGTAAAATTAACAGCAAAATGCGTTCTTTCGGTAATAAGATCAGTCGCGATAACAGCGATTCAATTAAGAATACGCCGTTAGTACAGGATACTAACGGAATTGAGAAAGAAACGGGAAGAATGAAGAACCGGCTTGAAAAATCTTCTAAAGTTACGCAAAAAATTATGTATGCCCAAAACAAGGCGTATTTGAAAATGAGAACGGCTATTAATGTTTGTATGGAAGGTTTGATTATGGCTGCGGCTTTTGCAGATGTGATGAAAACCGGGGATATCGGTCGGTTTGCGCTTATCGGCGGAGCTTCGTGGCAGATGTTGTTTTATGGCAGCAATTTATCGGCGTTGTGGACGGATATGCAGGCCGGAACATACAGGCTTATTGATGCGACGAAGAAATTGATTACACCGAAAGAGCTGGAAAGAGTTACCGGTAAAGAGAATTTGTCGAAGAATGATACGAGAATAAGTGTGCAAAATGTCAGTTTTGCGTATCCGCAGATTAAAGATGTTACGGATATGAGTTTGGTTGAGGCGATGGATAGAAATGGTGAGATTAAACGGACAGAAGATATTTTAAAAAATTTAAGTGTTGATTTTGACAGAGGTGGATTGACAGCGGTGGTCGGAACCTCCGGTAATGGGAAATCGACCTTGATGAGTCTTATCCGGCATGATTATGATGTTCAAGAGGGACAGATATTTATCGGGGGAAAAGAAATTCGCGAACTTTCAGATGAGGAATTAAATGCGCATATAACGTTTGTTGACCAAAAGGTGCATTTTTTTGATGATAGTATCGGTTATAATTTGAAATATTTTAAACCAAATGCGACGGAAGAAGAGATGTTGGACGCTTGTCGCCGTGCCGGTTTTGAGAAAGATGTAGCGAAATTTAATGACGGACTGGGGCATAAAATCGGACAAGACGGTACCAAGCTTTCCGGCGGGCAACAGCAGCGTTTGGCACTTGCGCGCGCTTTTTTGACAGACAGGCCGATTGTGATTATGGATGAGCCAACGACCGGATTGGATCCGAAACTCAGTTTGGATATTGTAAAATCGCTCAGAGATATGGCAAAAGAAAAAACGGTTATTATGGTTACGCATAATCCGACAGAAATTGCTCTCGCTGACCGTGTAGTCGTGGTGGAAAAAGGCGAAGTTACCGCAGATGGCAGACCACTTGATTTGATAAAAACAAGCGAGTTTCTTCGTTCTGTTTTGACCAAAGATGATATTAAAAATAAGCGAAAATTATATAATAACAGCGTGAACGGTGCTAATCCTATGCAGGAAGCGGCGGTTATTTTGAACGAAGAAGCCGGCGGTAAAGTTTTGAGCGATGCGGAGCGCCGCGAGAAGCGCCGGTTGTTGGAGGCGCATAAACGTGCGTATATCGGTGTTAGAAAAAATGCGATAAAAAGTGCGCGCAACAAGGAGGGAAAACCCCTACCGAAGAAAAGGGAACGGCGCCCGTTACATCCGGTCTCGGCGTTTTCCGGGCAAAAGAGCGCGGAAATGTAGATGTTTTAAGCTGAGATGAAACCGTCGGATTGTAATTTGTACAGATGGTAAAATGCGCTGTCCGGTTTTTGCAGAAGTTCGGCGGGCGAACCGTCTTCAATTATTTCTCCTTTATCCAAAACGATAATCCTGTCCATATTTTTGAGCGTGGACAAGCGGTGGGCTATGG
>CALXTP010000003.1 GCA_944391435.1 uncultured Alphaproteobacteria bacterium
AGAAACGACCATATCTCCGCCGGCCACTTCGGTTTGTGTGGCACTGCCGCCGGATAAAACCGACATTTTGCCACCGGATGCTATTTTGCTCGCGGACGCCGTTCCCGAGACTTCTTGCGTGCCGCCCCAAATTGCCGTCTGCGCTGCTTCGCCGCCGGATGCTATTTGCTGTGTGCCGCTGTTGATTGTGGTATTTTCCACACGGCCGCCCGAATCTATTTGCTGAATACCTCCGGAAATTGTTGTATTTTCGGCTTTTCCTTCCCAACTTATGGTTTGTGTACCACCTTCCTCTATTCTTACGTTTATTGACGAACCGTTAAAGCCTATTTGCTGCGTGCCAGCATCTTTTATAACCGTATCTGACGCCGTGCCACCACCTTCTACAATCTGACTGCCGCCGCTGATGACCGCATTCGTATCGGTGCCATAGACATACTGCGTACCGGCCGTTATTTCGGTATTATTTGCGGCCGCCTCTTCGTCCACCGTCATGTCTCCGCCTTTTAAGATTGCCGACTCTGATGTTGCCCCATCGCGAATCGTTACATCTCCTCCATTTTCTATGGTGATATTTTCCGCCGTGCCTGATATCTGAGCCGTTCCCCGCCCGGAAACAACGGCATCGCGACTGGTACCGCCGACATCTACCTGCATGGTACCGCCTGTTATTTTATCCTGCACGGATACACCACCGTTTTGTACCATATATGTACCGCCACGCACTTCCGTATTTTCTGCTGTTCCCGAAAGATAGACGCGGCCGCTGTTCAAGACCGTTTCCGAAGCTGAAGCACCGGCATTTACATACAAATTTCCGCCATTAACCACCGTTGCCCCGGCATAGCCGCCGCTATTGACATCTATGGTACCGCGGGCATTAACGCTTGACGCATACGAGACACCGTCAATATTTTGCACGGCATATTGCTGTACCAGCGAATTATGCGAAATTCCGCCGCTTAATACATCCTGCTGCCCGTACGAATAAATGTTACTGCCATCGGCGATGCCTCCGGACATAACTTTTTGCGTACCCAGGATTGAGAAATTCTCCGTTTTGCCATAAACCAGCTGGGTTACAACCGAATTCACACTGCCGCCGACAGCAGTTTCACCGGCCGGCACTTCTATCGTTATTGCCGATGCCCATGCCGGAATTAACAAGTGCAACCCGGCAAACAGATACATCCCGGCTTTTGCTTTCATCGCCTTACTCCTTAATTTTTTTTTGCATACGGACTAAATATATTTGCCTTCTCACATGTTTAAAGAGGCGAAACTACTTTTATAATCTCATTTAACGCGTTGTTTTTATTTACAAACTAAAAAAATTATAAAAAAAGAAAAAAATTATTTTACCTTAAGCGTTTCTTAAGATTACAATGCAGAATAAAAGGTGTTCTGATAAACTACTTTTGTATAGGAGAAAAACGATGAATAAATTTTTTGCTGTTTCTGCTTTGGCTTTAACCTTTGCCGTTGCTTCACAGGCTCAGGCTCAAAATTACGGCGGAGGTTTCCAGGGACCGACCATTTCTTCCGCAACCGTTGCCGAAGCACTCAAATTAAACGATGATACACCGGTTGTCCTCGTCGGAAAAATTGAGAAAAATCTCGGCAATGAGAAATACCAATTTAGCGACGGTACCGGTTCCATCGTGGTTGAAATTGACAACGAAGACTGGAGAGGGCAAACGGTTAAACCGGAAAATACCGTTGAAATCCGCGGAGAAATTGACAAAGAGCTGCTGGGCACACCGGAAGTTGATGTTGACAGCATCCTGTTAAAAAAATAAGTTTTGCGGATTTTGGCCTATGAGGATACTTCTGATTGAAGACGACAGCCTTATCGGCGACGGAATTAAAGTCGGGCTTTCCAAGCTCGGCTTTACCGTAGATTGGTTTGATGACGGCACAGACGGCAGAGAAGCTTTGCTGCAGACTCCATATGATGCGGTTGTGCTTGATTTGGGGCTGCCGGGGATTGACGGCTTATCTATCCTAAAATCATGGCGTGATGCCGGGTTGGATACGCCGGTGCTTATCCTTACGGCCAGAGGCGATGTTGATGAACGGATTAAAGGGCTTAACAGCGGGGCCGATGACTATTTGGGCAAACCTTTTGCGCTAAAAGAAGTACAGGCCCGACTGAATGCCCTTATCCGGCGGCGATGCGGCATAAGCAAACCGCTTATCTGCCATAAAAACGTTACCTTCAATCCGGAAACGAAAATCGTCTGCCTTGATGATAAAAAAGTGGTCCTTTCGCCAAAAGAAACAGCTTTGCTGGAGCTGTTGCTGCTGAATAAAAACAAAGTCTTGTCAAAGGAAGCTATTGAAAACAAACTTTATTCCTGGGATGAAGACGTGGCCAGCAACGCGGTGGAAGTCCATATTCACCATTTACGCAAAAAACTCGGCAAAGACATTGTCAAAACCATTAACAAAATCGGCTATATGCTTGAAGGATAATACATGATGCACCTGCAGCAGACATTTTTACGCCTGCGCCGTTTTGACGGCAAAAAAATGATTTGCAGCCTGAGTTTCAGGCTGATGGCGTTTTTTGTGCTGGTATCTGCAGTTGTATTTGGCGCGGCAGGCTATGTCTCTTATAAAGAAACGCGCGAAAATATTGACGAGTTTTTTGATACTTACCAAATAGCGTTGGGGCGGCAACTTGCCGCGGCCGACTGGAGCAGCATTTCGCTCAAGACACAGCAAGCTACCGACAGGCTTATCAAAAATATTGAAAATGCCGATGACGACGATGATGCCATCGGTTTTGCCGTGTTTGAGCCGCAAGGCAATATGATTTTTCATGACAACGAAAACGGAAAACATTTCCATTTCAGCGGCAACACCGGCTCTTTTTTTAATGAGCCCGTGGGCGGCGACGGCGATTTATGGCGGCTGATGTGGCTCAGCTCCGCCGACGGAAAATATATTATTGCCGTCGGGCAGGAGCTGGACTATCGCGAAGACCTGGCTTTGGATATCGTGGAAGAATTTATGCTGCCGTGGCTTATCGGTTTCGGCATTTTGCTGCTGGCGGTTACTGGGCTTACCTATATTGAATTTTTGCCGCTGAAACATCTGGCGCGGCAGATTAAACGGAGAAAGGCTGATGACTTTACCCCGATTGAAACCCGAAAGGCTCCAGTTGAGATTTTGCCGGTGCTTGAGGCAATGAATCAGATGTTTGCCAAAATTGAAGACCTGCTCGGGCGTGAGCGCAGTTTTATTTCCGACTCGGCACATGAACTCCGGACGCCGCTGACGGCGTTGAAAATTCAACTGGAAATTGCGCAAATGTCCAAAGACGATGCATCTCTGCAGGCACAAGCTCTGGACAAGCTTGCGGCGGGCATCAGCCGGGCAGAACACCTGGTGGAGCAACTGCTTGCTTTGTCAAGGCTTGAAGCAAACAGCAGCCAATATGATAATCAGGAATTGTTGAATTGGAAGGATATCGCCCGGCAGCTGGCCGACGAATATGCCCCGTTTGCTGCCGACAAAGGGATTGCTATCCGGATTGACGATGCCGGTGAAACTACACCGCTGGCAACGGGCAATCACATTTTGGCCGCACTCCTGCTGCGCAACCTGATTGACAATGCTGTCAAATACAGCCCGGCCGGCGCACAAATTACCATTTTACTGGATCGCGAAGAGCTGGCGGTCGTAAATTCAGACACCAAAGTTGACGATGCCGTAATGCAGCGACTGAGCGAGCGTTTTTTCCGTCCGGCAGGGCAAAAAGAAACCGGCAGCGGCCTCGGGTTGGCGATTGTGGAGCGAATTGCCGGAATTTATGACTGCCGCCTGTCCTTTGCCAATACGGCTGAAGGATTTAAGGTTGCGATAAAAAAATCATAATCCGTCTATATCAGACGTTGTGCATATTTTTTCTTGACACGCAATCTTTTTCCTCTATATTTAAATTGTTCCGGCTGCCTGAAGGGCTTATAGGCAGGGAACATTATGAAACTGAGCCGGTTTGATGTGATTTTATATAGTCGGGGTTATCCGGCTTTCGTCAGCGGCTCCTTGAAATGAATGAAGGAGTTTTTTTATGTCTGAATACAAATACCAACACGGATTAAGCATTATGCGGGCGCAACCTTTCCACATCGGGCATCAGAAATTGATTGACCGAATGCTTAAAGAATGCGCGCGGGTTACAATCGTGCTGGGGTCAATCCAAGAACAAGGGACAGAGCGCAATCCGCTTAATTACACCACACGCAAAAAAATGATACAAAATGTTTACCGGGCAAAACCGGAATATGAGCGGCTGAAAATTATCGGACTGTTTGACATTAACAATCCGGCAGAATGGGGCGAGTATGTGCTTGATTTTATTACCGACAGTTTTCCAAACCTGCCGAAACCCGATGTCTATTATGCCGGCTCACCTTATGATGCGCATTGGTTTCGGGAGTGCTTTGCGCATATTGAACTGGTAGACCGGACAGATCCCGATTTTCCGTTTGTTACCGGAACAATGGTGCGCGATATGATAAAATTCGGCGATATGCGCTGGAAAAACTTTATCGCACCAGAAAACTACCATCTGGTTGAAGACTATTTTAACAAGAAAAAAGCTATTATTTAGTTTTTTTTAACGGCATTTTCCGCAACCGCCCGGGTCTTCCGCAGGGCTTATGGAAGACGGGCAGGATTAACCCGAATAAGCATGAAGGGATTTTTTTATGATGAACAATCGTATCTTAATGCGGATAGATTTTCAAAATGACTTTGTCCATCCGCAAGGCGCGCTCAGCATCAATGCACCGGAACTTATTGAGCGGCAACAAAAATTTGCAGACAATTTATTTCCGTCGTATTTTGATAAGATTATTGATACATATGATACCCATTTTGCCGAAACATACGGCGACACCATAGAGGCGCGGAGCTTTCCGCCGCATTGCCTGTTCGGCAGTAAAGGATGGCAACAGGCGGCACCGTTTAAGCCGACACTTGGGGTTATCAAAATGTATAAATCTACCACCGATATATGGAATGAGGCACAGGCTTATCGCGATTTGGCGGAAAGCTGGAAAGGCAAAAAGGTTTACTTGTGCGGCGTATTAAGCGATATATGCGTTTTGCAGGCAATGGACGGTTTATTAAAGCGTGGTGCGAAAGTGGTTGTACTGGAAGACCTTTGCCACGGGAAATAC
>CALXTP010000004.1 GCA_944391435.1 uncultured Alphaproteobacteria bacterium
CAAAGGATTAGCAATCAACTCATGCAGCGCCGCCGCGTCCAAACGTTTTGCCGCCACCACTTTCAATAATCGCCGTACATCTTTGTTATGGATAAGTTCCAACACTGTTTCGTCACTGACAAAACAAGTAAAAAATTGTAATAGTTTCATAATAGTAAAAAGTTTAGGTTAAAATAATTATTGTCTGCCCCGCATTATACACATTATTTGCATTTTATCAACACATTTTTTCATACTTTTTTTATATTCCGCACCGATAAAGCCCGCCACAAGGCGGGCTTTTAACCGTCACAACCTAAGCAGCGGTTTATTTGGCAACAATCACCATTGCTTCGCGCAAAATCCGGTCATGAATCGTATAACCAGCCTGCAATTCTGCCAAAATTGTCCCGCTTTTTGCTTTTTTATCTTCAACTTCCTGCACAACGCGCTCAAAATTCGGATCAAATATCTCGCCTTTGTGGTTAAACCGCTTAATCCCGAATTTTTCAAACGCCTTTGTCAATTCGTTTTGCGTCAGTTCAACCCCTTTCAGCAATTCGGCACAGACATCCCGGTTATCAGCCATCGCAGCAATGGCGCGTTCCAGATTATCCGCAACGCCGAGCAGCTCTTTGGCAAATGATGACACGGCAAACTTAATTGTCTTCTCGTTTTCCTGCTGGGCTCTTTTTTTCATATTATCCATTTCGGCATACAAACGGATATAATCATCTCTGAGTTTATTAAAATCCTCCTCCAGCTTGGCGTTGCCATCGGCTTTATCGGCACCTGCCGTAGTTTCCTCTTCCGCAACATTTTCCTCCGCCGTGCCGGCATCGGCTTTTTCAGCCGGTTCCCCGGGCTGTTTCTCCTCCGGCATATCGGCTGTTTCGTTTTCAGCTTGATATTTTTGCTCTATGTCTTTATCTTTTTCGGCACTCATAATACCCTCGTCATAATTAAAAAAACTCTCTGACATAGATTTAGGTCTTAAAAATATTTAAGTCAAGGCTTTGCCGCAATTTACTCAAAATAAGGGCGTTCCGGCACCGGTTTGCTATCCTGCCGGCATCTTTTTAATCGCCCAGCCAATGGTTAGTATGGTATGGCCCCCAGATATCGTAAGCCAGGCGCGCCACTGCTGCTCCGCCGAAAAAATAAAGCAGGCGCTGCACGCCTTCATGCACTTCGCCATAAGCATCACCATTGGCTTGAGCCTCGCGCCATGCAAGATATTTATGATATTCGGGCGTTACAACCGGAGATATGGTTTTGCCTGCCGGATAATAATCCGGCTCAACCGGAATATACTTGCCGTCCGCTGTTTGTAAAATAACTTTTGCGCTTTCCGCTCCCACAGCCTGGCTTTCGTAAGGCTGCGAAATTTCTTCCGCATAACCTGCCGGCGGCGTTGTAATCATATCCACATAGCTGTTGGCAGCGCCTTCGCCCGGCACCATCGTGCCCAAACAGATTATTGCTGCAAAAAACAATGCTCTCAGAGAATTTTCATGTACCATTTCTTCCAGACTTCCAGACACCCTCCCCAAGTTAAAACCATCTCCCCTTTTCCGCAAAAAACATCAAAAAGCTAGTGCCACCAATGCCGGTGCCCCCAGTGGCGCGGACGATGCCACCCATGGCAATGGCGATGGTGGTGAAACCCGTCAAACAGCAGACCGCCAACCACCGCGGTTGTCACACCCGCTGCCAAAGCAGCGCTTGTCGCATCTCTGTCGTAATAATAGCTGTTGGCAACTACCGGCGATTCTCTGACCACCGTAACCGTCTGCGTCGCCGGTTGCGCAACCGTTGTCGTCTGCACCGGCACCGTTACGGTCTGCACCGGCGCGCTGTAATTTGTCGGCGCCGTAAAAATTTGCCGGGTTACATTGCCGTTCCCGTCAATCACCACAACCGTATCCGCCCGGGCATTCCCGGCCCAAACACATATCAAAGCCAAACTCAAAACCAGTTTTTTCATTTTTTCCTCTGTCAATATCTAGCCATTTAATTTAAACATACGTCTGAATATGTATGTTGTAATCCAAACGATTCTTTTTTTCAACACCTAAATATAACGACAAAAGAATTTTAAAGTTCACCCGCCGAATTAAAAAAATAACAGGCCGCGCCATAGAAAAGAAAAGGGCGGCCTCTCGCCACCCCGTAAATCAACTGCTTCCCAAATTCAGCGTCCTTGTTTTTTGCCAAACAACGACATTTTCAATTTTGTGATAAGATTTTGTTTGGATGCCGTATTTTCAGTTTCTTGCGGACGGGCAGTCTTCCCTTTGGCAATAACATTCAGACCTTTTTTATATTCTGGTTCCGAAACATTCACTGCTGTTTTATTTTCCGCTTTATTCTGCCCGGTGTTAAAGGAATCACGAAATGCTGTTGTCCTGAGCTTTCTCATCATCAGCATTTCCCTTTTGGCTTCGTCCGTTGTCTTTTGCAGTTCTGCCTCAATGTGGGACAGTTCTCTGTCCAGTTGGTTCTGCATTATAAAAGCCCCCTTTTCCCGCATAAATTCTTTGCCTTCTTCCTTTAAAACAGGCCATTTGCCAAAAGGCATCGCGGTGCCATTTGCAATCCTTGCATTTTTCTGAGCCATAACCAGATTTTTGGATTCTTTGGAAAAATCCCTGCGTACAAAACTGCCATCTGCCGATTTCTCCAATCGCCAGATATCATCAATCTGCCCTTTGTCATCATAATGCTCCACCGTAATTCCCTTAACGGCTTTGCTGGAAAAACGGTTACCGCGCCTCTAAGCTCTTTCGTCAAACTATCCTTTGTCACTGCCCTTTCCAATGTAAAAAGGCAGGATTCCGGATTAAAATCTTTTGGCAATCCCCAAACCTGATGCGGATTGCCGCCGGCATCGGTAAAAACAGCCGTGCACCCGTCTGCATTTAAGCCTGATTCACGATCTGCCTCTGGTGAATCATACCAGACACTGCAATCCGCCTTAACCATCAACAAATTGCCCACATATTCGGGAGCCGGCTCGTCACTATAAAATCTGCGCACATCTCTGCGTAATTTTTCTTCTTCAATGACAAACATTTTTTCGGAACTCTCCAACATCCAAGCGGGAAAACGCACAGACTGGCCGGCATTAACATTGGGAAAGTAAGAAGCTTCCATATCATCTTTTTCCGCCCCGCTTAGCAATTCATTATATCTTGTTTTCATTGACTTTCTCCTTTTTTAATCTTCCTCGCACACAATTAATGCTTATGTTTATTGTACCTTTAAAGTCACCACGCCCGTATTTAGCAATATATTGAAATAAAAAATTTTTTTTTACTTGAATATTGCTGAAAAAAAAGGTACTTAAAAAATAAGCAATATTTTTCAATCAATTTTGCAAACAAAAAAAGAGGATAGATTCTATCTACCCTCTTAATTTAATCCAGCAACCTAAAAGCTACACTGCCTGTTTAACCGCCTCCTGTTTCGTCTGGCGGTTAGCCATCAGCAAACGCAAAACCCTGTCCACGGTTTCTTTAAGGTCTTTACGTTCTACCACAATATCAACCATGCCGTGCTCTTTCAGATACTCCGCCGTCTGGAAGCCTTCCGGCAGTTTTTCGCGGATAGTCTGCTCAATCACGCGCTTGCCGGCAAAACCGATCATCGCCCCTTTCTCTGCAATATGGATATCCCCGATCATCGCAAACGACGCCGAAACGCCGCCCGTTGTCGGATCCGTAAAAATAGAAATATAGGGCAGGCCTTTTTCTTTAACCCGGTTAATCGCCGCCGTCGTCCGCGCCATCTGCATCAAGGACAACATGCCTTCCTGCATGCGGGCACCGCCCGACGCACTGACAATTATCAACGGGCAGTCATGGTCAAAAGCATAACGCGCCGCCGCAACAATGCCCTCGCCTACCGCTGTACCCATAGAACCGCCCATAAAGGCAAAATCCATAACTGCCACAACGGCATCCATATCAGCCACTTTTCCGATACCGACTTTAATGGCATCGTCATTGCCCGTCTTTTTGCGATATACCTTCAACCGGTCAACATAGCGCTGCGTATCTTTAAACTTCAACGGGTCTTCCTTAACTGACGGCAAAACCATCTCGGTATAGGCACCGCCGTCAAACAGCTGCCGCAAACGCTTATCCACAAAAAGGCGCAAGTGATGCCCGCACTTGGTGCAAACATACATTGACTGTTTTAATTCCTTAGAAAACAGCATTTGCCCGCATTCCGGACATTTAACCCACAAATCGTCAGAAATCTCTTTCGGAGTCGTCTTCTTAATTTTTGGTCTGACAATATCTGTTAACCAATTCATCTTTTACCTCTCTTTATTTTTTACGCTTTGCCGCTCCAAAGGCTGCTGCCGCAATTTCCGCCGAAAACAAAAGTCCCTCGGCACAACAGGCTCCGAGCAGAATATCTATTTGTCCTCAAGCGACGGTTTTGAAAAAAACTTCTTGATTTTCTGATTAAATGAAAATCCGCTTTTTCTCTCGGCCTTTTCGGCTTCTTCCTGCAGTGAAGAAAACTGATGGTTAAGCTTTTCATGCTCAATATTAAGCTTTTCATGTTCTTTAGACAAAGCCTTGTTTTCCTTTTTTTGTTTTCTGAGCTGCATTCTGAGCGGGGCATAGGCTGACCAGGCAGAAAGCCTTCCGCAAAAATACCCCAAAAAGAACATTGCCAGATAAACCACGCTGACGCCAACCATCAGCGTCGATTCGGAAGACGCTTCGGAAATAGGCCAGATACCGACCAGTTCCGTATTGTTTTGCACCAGAAAAACCAAAAACAATGCAAAAAGCAGAATTTTAACCAACCACATATTTTCTCCTTTCTCAAGGACCAACCGGCTTAATTCTCGTTCATTTTTTCGTGCAGCTCTTTTCCTACCCGGAAATGGACGATATTGCGGTTTCCGATTTTAACTTTTTCGCCCGTTCTTGGATTTTGGGCCACTCTCGGCGCCCGCCGGTGAATAGAAAAAACACCAAACCCGCGAAATTCAACGCGCTGACCCTTTGCCAGGGCTGCAGTCATGCTGGCAAAAATAACACTGACAATTTTTTCAATCTCGCTAATCATCAGATTCGGATTTTTTTTGGCAATATTTTCAATTAATTCGGACCTAGTCACGGCACACCTCTTTCAACAAAAATAAATTCTTTCAAGTCTTTCAAACAAATCATATAGCATCACACTAACGACATAGCCATATTTTTTTGCTTATTTTACACAAGTGTCTGCCCCTCTTATATACAGCGGTTTCGGAAAATCAAGATTTTTCTGCAGATATTTTTGATAAGTTGTGCGAAACAAAGCATCTAAAGACATCATTTCGGCCAATTCAACCTGTTTTATCTGCAGTCCCAGCGACACGGAAAGCAGCCTTTCCACGCCGTCGCCGGCAAAACTGACCTGATGCCCTTTCAGGCGTTTGGCGATTTCTTCACGCGTCAACGCTTCCGGCTGCCCGATTTTGCACAAGCGGGAATCAAACAGCTGAAAATAAAAATCTTCCCGTTTGGTTTCAATCACGACGGCATTATAAAAAGCTCGGTCTTTTTCATCCAGCATATTGGCATACACTTCAAACGCCGGCACACCCGTAAGCTGTAACTCCGGACTTCCGAGCGCCAATCCGCGTGCAAACGCCAGCCCGGCACGCACGCCGGTAAAAGACCCCGGCCCCGTGCACACGCCGAGCAAACTTATATCCTTAAATTCCAAACGGTTGCTGTCTAACAAATTTTTAACACCGACCGCCAAATCTTCTGCCTGCCCGAATTCCTCGGCCTTTTCTTTCTTGCCGATGCAGGTCGTATCTTTGTAGAGACCGGCGACAATGCCGTTTCCAGTCGTATCAAAAACCAATGTATACATATTGTTCACTCTTTCAATTTTTAGTTTGCCATCAGGCGGCAAATGTCTTAAAAAGATCTATATACCAAAACAAAAAAACAAACAACCATTTTTTTGGCGTAACATATTTTTACGCTTAACCGGCTGAATAGAAAGCGACAAAATGAGCATAGAAACCATTACCATTTTTCTTTATGTCTGGCTGACCATAAGTTTATGTTTTCCCCTGCTGGCCGTTGTTTTGTTTCGTCGCACCCGCAGGATAAAAAGCGAGCTCACCAAACGGGATTTAGCCAACAGTTATTATGAAGAAATGCTCTATGCGGCCAAAGACGGCTACCTGACCGGTTCCGTATACAAAGACAAAGAATACCAATATTGTTCGCGCCGCCTGGCCACGCTGCTTAATCTGAAAAACGGGGAAAAGAGCACCGCTGCGGAGGTTTTTTCCGTATTTGCACGCGCCGATGCCGAAAAGCTAAACGGCATGTACCTCGCATTGCAAAAAAGCGGCATAAGTTTTGAAACAATCGCCCGCAGCCAAAACAAAAAAATCTTTGTCGTATCCGGCTGCCGCATCAGTTCTGCCGATTCCAAAATAGAAAGCAATTGCCTGTGGTTTCGTGACATCACGCACGAAACGGAATTTATTGACCGCGCCACCGAAGAGGCGATATCTTGCCGCAAAGAAATGGAAGACTACCGGATTTTGATAGACAACCTGCCCTGTCCGGTATGGTTGCGCGATGACAAGCTGAACCTCCGGATTTTAAACCGACGGTACCTGGAATTGCTGGGATTGAAAAGTTTCAAAGACATCACGCCCGAAAACTCGGTTCTGCGCGACCTGGGTAATACCACAAATCTGCTGGAAATGGCAAAAAATGCCCGTGAATCAAACACGCCGCAGAAAAAGAACATCAACATCCTGCATAACGGCGAACTCAAAAAATATGAAATAACCGAAACGCCTTATTACGATTCGTCCCTGAAAACCTCCCACATTATCGGCTCGCTGATAGACATCACAAACTTTGACGAAGCCAAGCGCAGCTATCAGGTCCACCTGGAAACGCACCTGGACATATTAAGCTCGCTGGATACGGCCTTTTGCATCGTCAACACCAGGCACGAGTTTACGTTCGGCAATGCCGCCTTTCTGAAATTATGGGGGCTGCCGCCGGATTTTCTGAACAACTCTCCCCATTACAACCTGTTTTTAGATAAGATTCGCGAACAGCGTACATTACCCGAAGTTTCGGATTTTAAAGCCTACAAAGAAGAAGAAAACAAGGCTTTTGACGCTTTAACGGAACAGCGGGAAGATTTGCTTTACATTCCTGACGGCCGCACATTCCGGCGCATACGCGCCCCACACCCGGACGGGACGATTATTGCTTACGAAGACATATCCGACCGCCTGGCAGATGCCCGCCGCCTCAGCGATTTAATGTCCGTACAGCGCGGCATTTTGGACAATATCAGCGATTCGATTGTCATCTTCGCTCCGAATTTGAAGCTGAAAATCTACAATCCTGCTTTTATTAAGTTATGGGGCATAAATGCCATCGCCCTGGATGCGCTGCCGTCTCTGCGGGAGCTGCTGGATATGCAAAAGCCAAAGCTCCCCGAACTGGACGACTGGGAGACATTTCGCGAAGATATGCTAAAGCACATAACTGCCTGTACCCAATTTACGCTCAAATTGAAAAACAAACAAAAAATATTGGTAACGCCGGTCATCTTGGCAGACACGTCTTTAATGATTACATATCGCCGGGAATAAGGCATTCAGAACCGTTTTCCGTTACAAAAAGGAGCCTGTTGCAATGACTGAAAAAGATGAAACCTTTGCACCTAATCAAAAAAAGATTATTGACTGGGACAAAAAATCTGCCTCTGACGCCTCCCGTATCGGCAAGCGGCTGTCCGGCCGCGCCGCACTGCCGGATCAGGCTTCAACCGACAACAGCATCTCCCGGCTAAACACGCCGAAACCATCAGACAAAGCCTTGCGGCGCCTCCGGCAGAAAATACGGGAAGTGTACGATGAAGAAGATGAAGAAGAAGACGCATCACCTGATTTTTTTAATATCAACCTGCTTGGCGAAACGGAAGATGCAGCCGAAAGCACCCGCAGGCATACAGAAACGGAAACGATTCGCATCACAAAAGAACAACAGCTTGCCGGCAAATTAAACGCCATCCTCAGCACCTCTCTTGCCGCCAAAGAAGCCGGTCTGCCGCCATCTCCGACTTCGCAAGATGCACGCCTTGCCAATGCGGCCGAATATGATATTCCCGGGATTCGCCGCAAGACATTAAAACAAAAGGTTTCCGAACCGCTGCATTTAAAAGGAGAACTGAAAGAGGACGGCCTGCCAAACGCTTTGCGCGGCATCAAAAAGACCAGAGACAGGCTACCCGAAGACGCCCTCAACGATTACCCCGCTTCGGATGCCGAAGAACTGGACAATGAAGATACCGAAGCCAAATTAGCCAAACTAATATTAAAAAAATCCGGGCGCCGCGCCCCAAACAAAAAACTATCCGAACTGGTTCGGGAATCCTCAATAGCCGAAAAAGCCCGTTCTACCAAACAAAACGGCAATGAAAACGCCTGACGCTGCGAAACATAATTGACACTTATAAAATTTTGTGATATCCTGAGCGGCGTTGATAAGTTAAAAATGCGAAGGTTTGGCTATGGAAAATCAATATTACACGCTCATTGAGAAACAGGATTTTTTTGAAATAATAGAAAACAAATTCGGCGAACTGGCCGTATTCATCGACGCCCGCAAAGGCGAACCGGCTAACCCGATATTGGAGTTTGACGGCAAAAACTCCGCTTTGTTAAAACGTGACGGGCGCCTGGCTGTCAAATTGGAGGGCATAAATTCCGAAACAGCGGAAGTTCTGGCCGAATCGGAATTTGTCATGATTGTGGAGTTATCCGGTGATACGGTAGAAAGAACCTACGGCGTGCCGGTTGAAATGGTAGAAGAAATCGCATTCCGCGGCCGCCAAACCCGCGCTGACGAATTAGAGCGCATAAAGAGCAAAAATGAGCTGATAGAAGCTTTCGGTGCCGTTAAGATATGGAAAAGCGGAGAAAAATAGAATGATTGGAATAGTATTGGTAACGCATGGCCGCCTGGCCGATGAGTTTTTATCAGCCATGCAGCATATCGTCGGCCCGCAGCAGCAAATAGCCACCGCATGTATCGGCCCCAACGACGATATGAATATCCGCCGCGAAGATATTTTGCATAAAGTGCAGGATGTTGACAGCGGTGACGGGGTGGTTGTACTGACCGATATGTTCGGCGGCACTCCGTCAAACTTATCCATCTCCATCATGGACCACGCCAATATTGAAGTCATTGCCGGCATCAATCTGCCAATGCTTGTAAAATTAAGCTCTTTAAGAAAAGACAAGCCGCTTAAAGAAGCCGTTGCCGGCGCCAAGGAAGCCGGTATCAAATACATAACGATTGCTTCCGAGCTTCTTGGAAAATAAAGCTGAATTAGGGAACAAAAAGAATGGAAGATAAGATTTCTGCAGAATTGGAAATTCAGAATGAACGCGGATTGCACGCCCGCGCCGCCGCCGCTTTTGTCAAAGCGACAGACGGATTAAACGCAAATATTGAAGTAGAACGCCTTGGGCAAACCGTAGGCGGCAGTTCCATTATGGGTCTGATGATGTTAGCTGCGTCCAAAGGCACCACCATAAAGGTTTCGGCAACGGGCCCTGATGCACAAAAAGCCATAGACGCCATAACACAATTGGTCAACAACAAATTCGGCGAAGAGAAATAAAAATGAAGGGCACCCCGGCTCCCCGCAACAAAACCCTTATCTTATCGGAGTCGGACATTGCCGAATATTCTTCGCGTGCCGTTACCCTTTCCGGCAAAGCAAAATTAAACGACATCATAAACAAAACCATCTGGCAGGATACTTTTGAGGCGCTGAAGTTTTTGCCGGCGGACTTTGCCGACCTGGTGATTGTTGACCCGCCATACAATCTGACCAAGAAGTTCGGCACCAAAGAATTTAAATCCATGGATTGGAACGACTACAAGCGTTGGATGGATAAATGGCTGGCAGAAATTTTTATTTCTTTAAAGCCGAACGGCAGCCTGTACATATGTTCCGACTGGAACACATCAATAGCCGTCCCGGAAATAGCCGGCAAATATTTTCTACTGAAAAACCGCATAACCTGGGAACGGGAAAAAGGGCGCAGCTCCGGCAATAACTGGAAAAACTGCCTGGAAGATATATGGTTTTTTACCAAATCATCGGAATACACGTTCAATCTGGACGCCGTCAAGCTGAAGCGCCCGGTATTGGCACCGTATAAAGATGACAACGGCACCCCGAAAGATTGGCAGGAAGACGAGGAAATAGAGGGCGGAAAATATCGCCTGACCGCGCCGTCAAACTTGTGGACGGATATCTCCATTCCATTCTGGTCAATGGCAGAAAACACGCCGCACCCGACCCAAAAGCCCGAAAAGCTGATTGCCAAGCTGATACTGGCCTCCAGCAACGAAGGCGATGTGGTTTTTGACCCGTTTTTAGGCTCCGGCACCACCTCGGTAACCGCCGCCAAACTCGGCCGCCGCTACATCGGCATTGAACGGGAGCGCGAATATGTCGCCCTGGCGGAAAAAAGGCTGGAGATGGCACAAACAGATAAAACCATTCAAGGTTACGAAAACGGCGTATTCAAACTGCGCCATGCCTGACCCCGCGGCATCGTTTCACCCCGGATTCCTGCATTTGACAATTGCCGGATTTCATGTTACACTATATTGAAACGGATAAGGGGAAAAACGATGGATTCAATCCAGATATACGATGATTTTATTGAACGGCATAAGGACATTCCTTCTTATCTGGCCCGGCTCATCAGCAGCGAAAGAGGCAATTTGCCGCCACCTCGGGAAACGGCCGCTTATAATCTCGGCACCATGCAAAAAGACGCAGACATTGCTTTTTCTGACAATATTGCCATCGCCAATGCCCACCGTTTTCAAACCGAATTTAACCGTTACAAAACCGAAAACCCGCAAATGGGCGACACGGAAGCCCGTGCCCGGGTCGTATTTGACTTTTTACAACAAAACCACAGCCCCTTTTCCTATGATAAAAACAAAAGTGACATTTTGTGGGGCAATGTAACCAGAGAACTGTTCTACGGCGCCCCAAAAGATAGCGTATATGCCAACGCCACCTCAAACACCAACTTTTTTGACCGGAACATCGGCAATATGCAAATAATATGCATGGAGCCAAAATCTGCCGACAGCCTGCCCCGCAACGTCGCCGGTCTGTCCGAGGAAACAAAAGCCGCTTTCCTTGCCATTCCGCCGGAAGAGCGCCTGACAATCCTATTAAAGCGCGGCTTTTATCATGAGAGCATACACGCCACCATGCCGACAACGGATGAAAGGAAATGCGATGCCTTTGCCATGTTAAAAGTAATGAAAGAACACCCTGCCCATACGCAAACCATTTTTGACATTTACAATATGCAGCGCTCCAAAACCGGGCACACCATTGAAAATATGTACCAAAAACGTGAAGGGACAAACGATTTCCGGCGCGAAATCAAAAAAGGCACCATGACCTATATAATGCCGGAAACATACAAAAAGCTTGAAGAATACGCCAAACATCCGGAAAAAATCCCCGTTGACGACGGCAGCCTGCTCAAGCTCGCCTGTTCTCTCACGTCAGAACCAGAATTTTCCGACAAACAGCTTGATGCGTTTGTCAGCCTCATGTCTCAAAAAGAGATTACGGCAAATGATTTGGCAAACAACGAAATAATCCAAAGCTGCATGCGCCAGGGAAAATTTACGGACATAAACGCTTACATCAAAAGTGACAACGCCTTAAACAAATTTATAGAAAAACAAAAGTTTCAAAAAAGCATGCGAAAAATTACCGAATTGCGGCAAAAAATATCCCCCTCCGGCATCAGGCCGCCTTTAACCGCAGAAAAGACAAAAGAAAAACGCCAAATTTCGCCCATGGTATTAAAAACATACCAAAACAGCAAACAAAACAACTAAATCTACCCCCAACCCGGCGCAAAATCAAAAATTGCTATTGAGTTTTAACCTTTTCCGCTCTATATACTAACGTAGCGTCATAAACGCCAAAGCCTGCATTTTGCGGTTTTAACGACATATAGGGAAAAATCAAAATATGAAACCGATGAAAAGTATCTTATTCTGGCTCGTTGCTTTCATTTTGCTGAGCGTCATAATGAACGGCATGGCACCCGAAGCCAAAAAGAATGCTGCCGCACCGATTGCTTTTTCGGAATTTATGAACAAAGCCGAAAACAATCAGATTGATTCCGTAACCATTATCGGCAATGACATCTACGGCACCTATGCCAACGGCGCCGAATTTCGCACATATGCGCCGTTTGACCCAAGCATGGTAGAAACGCTGCGCAAACAAGGCGTAAAGATTGAAGCCAAACCGATAGACACCTCAGAAAGTACGTTCTGGGGCATCGTCATTTCCTGGTTCCCGATGTTATTGCTCATCGGCGTTTGGATTTTTTTCATGCGCCAGGCAAATTCCGGCAACAACAAAGCCATGAGTTTCGGCAAATCCCGTGCCCGGCTGATTGAAAACACCAAAAAGGTAACTTTTGCCGACGTTGCCGGCGCAGACGAAAGCAAACAGGAGCTGGAAGAGATTATTGATTTCTTAAAAGACCCGCAAAAATTCCAACGCCTCGGCGGCAAGATTCCGAGAGGCGTGCTGCTCGTCGGACCTCCGGGAACAGGCAAAACCCTGTTGGCAAAAGCCGTCGCCGGTGAAGCGAATGTCCCGTTCTTTTCCATTTCCGGCTCAGATTTCGTTGAAATGTTTGTCGGTGTCGGAGCATCGCGCGTCCGTGATATGTTCGCCCAGGCCAAAAAGAATGCACCTTGCCTGCTGTTTATAGACGAAATAGACGCCGTTGGCCGCCATCGCGGCGCCGGTTTGGGCGGCGGCAATGACGAACGTGAGCAAACCCTGAACCAGCTGCTGGTGGAAATGGATGGTTTTGAAGCGCACGAAAATGTCATCGTCATCGCAGCCACCAACCGTCCTGACGTTCTGGATCCGGCATTGCTGCGCCCCGGTCGCTTTGACCGCCAGGTTACCGTAAGCAATCCGGACGTTAAAGGGCGCGAGGAAATTTTAAAAGTCCATACCCGCAAAGTCCCGTTGGCAAAAGATGTCAATTTAAGCGTCGTCGCACGCGGCACGCCGGGTTTTTCCGGTGCCGATTTGGCCAATCTTGTCAATGAAGCGGCCTTGCTGGCTGCCCGCAAAAACAAATTAAAAGTAAGCTCAGCAGATTTTGACGAAGCCAAAGACAAGGTCCTGATGGGCAACGAACGCAAATCCATGGCAATGGACGAAAAAGAAAAGTGCCTGACCGCTTATCATGAAGCAGGCCACGCCGTTTGCTCGTTATACGTCAAAGACACCGATCCGATACACAAAGCCACGATAGTCCCGCGCGGAAGAGCTTTGGGCATGGTTCAGCAACTGCCGGAAAAAGACAAGTATTCTTATTCCCGCATCCAGATGCTGTCGCGTTTAGCCATCTTAATGGGCGGCCGCGTTGCCGAGGAGCTGAAATTCGGCTATGGCAACGTAACTTCCGGCGCTTCAGCGGATATCAATGCCGCAACCAACTTGGCACGCGCCATGGTAACGGAATGGGGGATGAGCGATGTCTTAGGACCGATTCGCTACTCAGAAAACTCTAATGAAGTTTTCTTAGGCCGCGCCGTAACCCAAAATCAAAATATGAGCGAAGAAACAGCCCGCCTGGTAGACGCCGAAATCAAACGGTTTGTAACCGAGGGCTATGAAGAAGCGAAAAAGATTTTGCATGAACATCGCGCAGATTGGGAAAAGATTGCAGAAGCTCTGATAGAATACGAAACGTTGACCGGCGATGAAATTAAAGAAATTCTGGCCGGCAAAACGATAGACCAGAACAAAGATGCTCCCGTTTCGGAAGAAAAACGCACAAAAGCATCTATTCCGGAACTGTAATGTACTTTCCCTCCGGAGGTCTGCCGCAAGGCAGGCCTCTTTTTTTAGGCGCAAATAGCTTATTTTTTGTATGCAGAAGACCTCCGGCTTTTTATGTCTGCTGCATTGCAGCTTAAAATATCTGCTCCAAACAACGCTTCAATTACAAAAAAAGGAGCCCTGTTGGACTCCTTAATTTTTTTACGCATTAATACGCATTAAAACGATAGTACATCGCAATAATGCGGCTCCCATGCATTCATTCGCAACTTGCCGCGTTCATCAAAAAACATGCTCCTCCGTCCGGCCGACAAGTTAACCTTTGCCAAACACTGAATTCGTAAAGGTTCGCCCAGATTGGAACATAACATCCATCCGCCGTCGGCATAACGCACCAGATGAAAATTTTTATTAACGGCAATAAAACCGCGAAGGTTTTCGTGGATAATCATCCCTTCTGCATTAGCCACCGACAAACAATTGCCTTTGACAACTTTATTGCTCTGGTCAATATCCAAAACCTCTTCAGAAAAGATTCTAAACCCGTCCAACATAATACTGCGTTGATCCTTATAGGAAATAAGCGCCCAATCCGGCGTATAAACATATTCCCCGTCCACGGTTTCAATCTTGTTGTAATGGCTGCCGACAGATACGCGCACAACCCCGGTCATCAAAGGATATTTTCCGCCCTTGGCGAACAAAGAACCGTTAGATAAACACATACCGTTGAAATTAGAACTTTTGCCAGCTGCCGCATAGGTAGCTAAAATTGAATTTTTCATATCAAAAAAATTTTTTTATGTTATTTAATAATAGTCACATCCGTACAAAACTGATTCAACATACCACATTTTTTCCGATTGCGCAAGCTTTTTTGTCAATTTTTCAAAAAAATATTTTCTTGATTGTTTTCTCTCTCCGTTTTCTGTATTGCAGACACAAAAAAAAGGCGCCGGAGCACGCCCTAACGCCGTTTTTTCATAACAAAATATCAGCTGTTCTTTTTTGCCAGCCGATATTGGGCAAGTATCACCATACAAATATACGGCAAAAACATCTCGCTTGATTCCTCCAACAGCTGGAATACGGCATACACATCATCAGGCAGCGATATCCCGTTATGAGCTTTGCGCCAATTTGACGGAAACCGGTCAATAACCTTGGCACACACGCCAACCGTGCATAACACAGCCACCGACCATGTAACCGGATTAAGCTCAAAAAAAGACTTTATCAGATGTTTTGAATATTTAACGGCCAAATACCCGACAGCGCCGGCCACAATCAAAAGAACCGCACCAAAAATAATCTTCTCGCTTAGCGGATTATTGGGATTAAGAAAAAAACGGGATTTAAACGGCGTCGTATCTGTCCGCGACAAATGGTGTTGGATGCCTTCCTCCCGCAACAGCGCACAAAGAGCCAAAAACAAAAAAATTCCCCACGTCCGCATCTTGTCTTTATAATCATCAGCAATAACCAACAACATACCGACAAGCAAAACATATCCTAAATGCGTAAAAACTTCAACAATTCCGCCTTCTTCGGTAAGAGGCAAAATACGGTCGGGATAAAACTGCAACAATCCCATACCGATAAAAGAAAGCCATAAAACCAAAAACGCAACCGGCGTAAAAAAAGGAGATAAAAATATTTTTTTCATAAAAAAGTCCCAAATTAGTCAAACTCTGCTAAGAATACATTATTTTGCCGCAAAAACAATAAAAACACACTTTCTCCCACAGAAAAAGAATAAAAAAGGGAATGTTTATCCCCAATCTGCCGTCGTATCGCTTTCTAAAATAGCAACAATCCTCTTCAGCGGCGCTTGTTCAACAAATTCTCCCCGGCGCACCCAAACGGCACTGCGCACGCCGTCAGCCTCATAAAACGGAGAAATTCGTATATACTCGCGTTTCAAAACATCAACGCTGTCCGTAATATCAATTTTTTCACCGTCAAGCTTTTCCGGCTCTCCGCCATAAACGCAATCCACCACAATGTGCGGTTTCAATTTTTCCTTCCCGCTCATAAACAACTTATAAATTTGCGCCCCTCCGGCGATATACAAATCACGTTCTTCTTTATCCAGCAACGCTGCAATATCGCGTTGCGTATGGATTATGCTGTGCCTTGCCACATCAGACAGTTCATAATTTTCATCAGCCGTCAAAACCCAAATAAAACAGCCGTCAATCGTCCTGCCGGGAAAACTTTCATATGTTTTGCGCCCGCACACAACGGTCTGCCCGGCAACCACCTGCAAAAAATGCCGGCTGTCGCTGGCAACGCTCCACGGTATCCTTTTGCCGATACCTATAAGATTGTCGTTTTCATGCCGGCACCACATTGCCACAATCGTCATTTCAAAAACTCCTTTATCGGCGCATAAGATTTTCTATGCTCCGGCGTTATACCCAGTTTTTTCAACCCTTCTATATGTGCTTTAGTGCCATATCCGGCATTTTTTTCAAATCCATACCCCGGATATCGGACGGCCATTTCTTCCATCAGCCGGTCGCGATACACTTTCGCCAAAATGGACGCTGCCGCCACCGAATAGGATTTTGCATCGCCTTTAACCACCGCCTTGGTTTTATAACCGAAATTTTTCGGCTCTCTGTTGCCGTCTATCAACACCAGCCCCGGCTCTATCCGTGCATTTTCTACTGCTCTTTTCATCGCCAAAAAAGAAGCATTCAAAATATTGATATCATCAATTTCCCGTGCCGATGCCAACCCAATTCCCAAACGCATGGTTCCGCGCAAAGCTTCCTGCTGCAGCAAATCATACAACATCTCCCTTTTCTTTTTGGAAAGTTTTTTGGAATCATTCAAATTATCAAGCAGCTGCGCATTAACATCTCGGCTGATAAATGTAGCACATCCGGCCACAACCGGTCCGGCCCACGGTCCTCTCCCCGCTTCATCAACACCGGCAACAACCACCTCGCGGCCGGCTTCATCTTCCAATAAAAAATCAGGCATATCCTTTCTCCGTTGCTTTGAAAAAAGATATTACCGGATTCTAAAAAAAAACGCAACATCAATCTTAATGCTTCAAAATTTTCAACCCTTCATATTCGGCTTCAATAATTCCGCCGACAATAACCGCCACATTTGGATAGCCGGCCTTTTCAAACCGTTCGGCCACTTCTGACGCCACACCGCCGGACATACACAAAATATTAACGGCTTTTTTCCCGTCCGGATTATATTCCGCCATAAATTTATCCGGGTCAACATCATCCGCACGGATAAGGACATGCGGCAAAGCCAATTGCTCCTGTTCATGTGCCTGCCAATCGCGCACATCTAAAATCAAAGATTTTTCATTCAAACTTTCCGGCCTGATAAAATACATTTTTAATCTCCTTCACCGGAAAAAATAATTCCCCGTTTTGACGATTAAAGCTGGACTTTGGTATATTTAAACAGCTTCGCCGGATACGCCGCCTGCCTAAAAGAAAGCCCCATTTTGCAAAACTGTCCTCCCCTTATATTTGCACAACAAAAAACGGCCGCCGAAGCAGCCGTTCACAGCACACTCTGTTGCCAGATATTAAAGAGTCAATATACGGTAATCTATGCCGTTGCCGTCAGCTCTTATAACATCAATCTGCAACGAACCTATGGCCACCGTCTTGTCATACATCGGAAATCTTAACGTTTTATTTTCTTCCGTCAGAGAACCTCCTTCTGCTGAAACAGTCTTATATTTAAAAACCATCTGGTTATTTTCAATGCCGGCATATCTCAATTCATAACTGGAAACCAGATTATCATCGTCCTCATCAGATGCCTGCGCTGTCTCATGCTGGAACGTAACGCCTTCCGGCTCCAGCTGAAATTCGGTCCGCAGCAAAGCCAGCCTATCATTAAATATGCGCCCGACCCGCGGATAAATATTGCCGTAATCATCCAGCAAAATAATGTCTTTCAGACGATTCGGCTCCACCAGCCGGTAAATCCGCCCGTCAATATCCGCTTCACCGATAATCCGATACAACTTTTCATCTGAAAATTCCACCGGAACGGTATAAGAAACCAGCGCGCCTTTTTTGGTCGGACGGACAAATTCGTCATTGCGCACTTGCCGCACCACCGTTTTGGCAGAAACAACCTCCCCTCCCGGACCGGCATGCAGCTCATCGCCAATGGAAAAATCGCTGACAACTTCGGTTTCGCCGATTGTGTCCGCAACAACCCCATTATCATAATAGCGGATATTATAGGTATAGAAAAAATCGTTAAACGTATTACGCTTCCCCAAAATATAGTCGCCTTTCATATAATACGAACAGGAAGCAAGCGCCAACGCAGCCAAACCGATAAATATTTTTTTCATAACATAATCTCTTTTTAACGTTTCCACCATTATATTTATGCAACCAGAAAAGAAAGATGTAAACAAAAAAATATTTATGAGGCAAATCTATGCATAACTTTGGCAAAAGCTGTAAATTGATAAAATTCGCGCCGGTAGAGGCTTTGGCTACGCCGGAAGCCGAATTTTTGGAAGAAATGTTTGACGTTGTCGCCATCAACTATACCGATGACGGCAAAGAGGAATATGTCGGCTACGCGCCGCTTGACTTTAACGCCGCTGCATTCGCCGCCGCAGCCGGCCAGAGGCAGCTGCACCTGCCGGATTTTTCCGAAGAGCTTTTGGAAAGCAAAAACTGGCTTAAAGAAAACGTCATTCGTTTCGCCCCTTTTGAAATCGGCGATTTTATGATATATGGCATTCACGAAGCCTCTTGTCCGCCAACCGCAAAGATTCCGGTACAAGTCTATGCGGCCACGGCCTTTGGTTCCGAGCATCAGACCACCCGGATGTGCCTGTCTGCCATCAGCGAACTGCACCAGAAGATAAAAACGCCGCGCAAGATTCTGGATATGGGCACCGGCTCCGGCATACTGTCCATCGCCGCAGCCAAAATCTGGCACCTCGCGCCGCAAATCATTGCCGCCGACATTGACACAGAAGCCGTAGACGTTACCCAAAGCAATGCTTTAACCAACAACACGGAAACATCAATAACCGCCATACTAAGTGACGGCTATCAAAATCCCGTGATAACCCAAACGGCTCCCTATGATTTGATATTTGCCAACATTCTGGCCAATCCGCTCAAAGCCATGTCCGCATCGGCATACCAAAATCTGACACCGGGCGGCTGTTACTTAATTTCCGGATTTATTGACAACCAGGAACAGGATATTATAGAACAACATCAGCAAATCGGGTTCAGCCTGCTAAAAACTTATCAAATGGAAAACTGGCGTGCGGCTCTGTTGCAAAAGAAATAATTTTGCCGGCAGCAGCCCTTCGCCCAATCTGACAATCGGAGGCGCGTATGGATATCAAAACCGTTCAAAAGGAACTAAAAGCCGCAAAACTTTCCGGCCGGCTTTTTATGTTTGGCAACATGTTCATTGATGAAGACATTCTCCCGGAAGAAAATCAGATTCGCAAACTGACCGGCTTTACCGGGTCATACGCGCTGTTATTCATAACGCCGGCCAAAGCCTTTCTGTTTGTAGACGGACGCTATGAATTGCAAGCCAAAAAAGAAGTCAACCTGCGCCGCACGGAAATTGTCAAGCTTTCCGAAACAAGCCTGCCTCGTTGGCTGCAGAACAATTTTGCCAAAACCGCCGCCCGCATTAGCTATAACCCGTGGACAATCACCCCTAAAACCCTATCCTCGTTACAACACGCATTGCCGCGGGCAGAATTTATCCCCGCAGAAGATGCCGACCGCCGGCTCAGCCCAAAAAAAGTAAAGGTTTTCACGCATCAGAAAAAATTTACCGGCAAGACATCCAAAGAAAAACTGGCCGAATTTGCCGCCCACCTCAAAAAAAGCGGATTAGACGCCTTTCTGGTAACTTCGGCAGCCAATGCCTCCTGGCTGCTTAACTTACGCTCGGACGCCCTGCCATATACCCCTGTCTTCCGCGCTTTCGTATTGGTAGAAAAAAACGCCTCATATAAAATCTTCGCCGAAAATACAGATAAGGAAGGTGCTCTCCCCTTCCAAAAATTAGCCGAAATCCTTCCCCTCTATGCCAAAATCGGCGCCGACTTCAGCACCATGCCTGCAATAATTTCTTCTTTTGCCCCCGGCATTGTCAATTATCCGGACATAATAACGGATTGGAAAGCCGTCAAAAACCCCGTGGAACTGAAAGGCGTGCGCAGCGCCCATTTGCGCGACGGTGTTGCCATCACCAAATTTTTGTTCTGGCTGTCCAAAAACCACAAAGGCAAAACCGAAACGGACATCACTGCAAAATTATTGGATTTTCGCAAAAAAGAATTGAATTTCTATTCAGAAAGCTTTGCGCCGATTGCCGGCTCCGGCGCCAATGCCGCAATTGTCCACTACAATCCGGCCAACCAAACGCCTTCCCTGCTGAAAAAAAACTCTGTGCTGCTGCTGGATACCGGCGCACAGTATTATGACGGCACGACGGATATTACCCGCACCATCGCGCTCGGCACGCCGTCTGCCGATATGATAGAAAAAAACACCTTGGTTTTAAAAGCACACATTGCGCTGGCATCTGCCGTTTTCCCCAAACAGACCGGCGGCAACGAGCTGGATTTAATCGCCCGCCAGCCATTATTAAAGCAAGGACTTGATTTTGCCCATGGCACCGGGCACGGGGTCGGTTTTTTTTCCGATGTCCACGAAGGGCCGGCACGCATATCCGTCCACGCCAAAGGCAGTGCCCCATTGCAAACAGGCATGATAACATCAGTTGAACCCGGCTATTACAAAGAAAACGCTTTCGGCATCCGCATAGAAAATCTTTATGCCGTCAAGCCGCAAAAGGGAACGCCTTTTTTACATTTTGAAGTTTTGACGCTGGTCCCCCTTGATAAAAAGCTCATCAATAAATATCTTTTAACCACAGAAGAATTAAATTGGTTAAACCGCTACCACCGCCAGGTATTCCTGAGCCTGAAAAAATATCTGACACGCCAGGAATTGGAATGGCTGCGCGATGCATGCTCGCCGCTCTGAGAATTGGCAACAAAGCAGTTTATCTGCAAACAACGGGAGATGAATATGGCTGTGCCGACAACATATTTTCATACAATCTGCCTGGTTGCAGCCGCGTTCTTCTTTTCGTTTCCGCAGCAGGCTGACGCCGGCGCGGCAACACCCTCGCTGCAATCATTGTACATCAATCCCGAAAATCAACGCCTGCCCGAAGCCTTGATTTTTTACAATTCATCCGCCCCATGCGAAAATTGCTCCCGGGCTGCCGATATGGTTATCAGCACCCTGCGCCGCAACTATGCCGGCAGGCTGCGCATTTACCTGATAGATGCCGCCCGCCATCCGGAATTTATTGCAGCCTTTTCGTTATCCGGGCCGCTTACGCTGGTTTTAGTCCGTATTTCGGACGGTGCCGCTTTCGGCTACACTTCTCTTACCGGCCTGCAAAGCCAAACCGGAGATGCTGCATCTTTCTCCAACGTTATTACCGAAAAAATCAATAATTTTTTAAATCTTTCTCCCGAAAATTAGGAATTTGCTAAGTATCTCTGCCCTAAAATGCAAATAAATATTTACACCACGCTGCTTTTTTGCTATATTAAAAAAAAGCAAGGAGAACAGAATGAACAAAATCTTAAGCTGGTTAAAACCTCAGGCTCCGCAAGAGCCCGTATCCGGCCAAACGCAGAAATTCATAGACATTAAGCGCAGTTCCACCATCATAAACTTTATACATCCGGGACATCCGCTTTATGACAATGTTGTCGCCAAAGAAGAAAACAAACTGAGGATTCTCGCCCCTAATGAAACGGCCTACAGCGAAAACAGCCTCTTGCACAAATTCGTAGCCATTGCAATTTACAAAGGCTCAAGCTACCTGATTGTCAATTCATTAAAACATTATAAAGAGCAAAGCATCGGCGGGCTTTTGCAATTTGATGAAAACATCTATAACATCATTCCTTTCTTTGAAAACGAAACGGAATATCAGACTGCCGGCGAATATACGTTCCGTGAAACATACGAATACGACCATCCGGTGGAAAGCTATGCCTTTTTGGCCGACTACCAGGGAAAAAGCATTAAAATGTCTCTGGAGCGCGGCAAACAGCCCCTGACGCTCAAAATGATAGATCAAAACCGGAAATTATTTACATCAAAGCTTTCCGCCCGGCAGATTGAAATAATAGATTATATTATCATGCCGGCCATTAACGCCTACGCCGGTCTGGTGCAAAAGCATAAAATATCATAAGTTTTTTTCTGTATACAAAAAAAGCAGCTGTCGCCGAGACAGCTGCTTTCCGTTTGTAAAACCTAAACCAAAAAAGGGATTGACGTACCGTCGTCCGCAGATATTTTTGTGCCGTCAGGCAAACAAAAAAATCCCGTCGCATTAACCGACACATGCAGCCAGCCGTTTGATACCTGCCTGACAACTACATGCCCGCCGACAACAGTATCTCCGAACAGCAAAGACGAAGAAACCTGCCCGGTGTCGCATGAGCGCAAGCTTCGGACATCCGAATAAAGCAGCGTCCCTTCCGGCGAATAAAGCAGCCATCGGTCTTTCGTTTTGCAAAGGTAAAATCCGTTGGCAAACATTGCCACACCCGAAACAGCCTCCTGTTTAAGCTGTAAATCAGCATCATACACGTTAGCCACACCGCCGGAAACATCTTCAGCCAAAAACAAATCAGGCTCGTTAACAACCGGACGCCATTTATTATCCGACAGCAAAAACCAGCCGCCGGGCAATGGCGCAAAATATTTTCCGTAATCAACCCGTTTGACCGTTTCGCCGGTCTCTGCCGCTTTCAGCTGCAACTCGGTTTTTCCGTCGCATGTCAGGGCAAACACCACACCGGCAGCATCCTTTCCGTTAAAGATTTTGACTTCGTCAACATCAAAACAGGCAAAAGTCTGGTTTTGAAACTGATTTTTTGCAAAGTGGATAACCTGCCACCGCTTGGTTTCAGACTGCAACGCGACAAAATCATCGCCTAAAACTTCCGCCTGCATTGCCGGCATTGTCATACCGGAAATTTCCAATCGCCAACAAAACTTATCTGCCGACGAAACAGGAATCTGCTTCAAAACAGAGCCGTTCAAAAAGACATAAACATCATTAAGATGCTTTTCCGCCAGCCGGCCGGCATTGTCATATAATACAACGCCGTCCTCATTCAGCAGCGCAAAACTGCCGTTGCTGAACTTTTGGGCACCCAGGCAGACGCCATAGGTTCTCAAATTTTTTTTGCAAACAACCAGCCTTGGTTTTGCAAATTTTTTAACAAACTTGGATTCCATAATCATAACAAACATAAACATAAAAAAACGACGTCAGTATAAGCCAAAGTTTATGCTTGTCAACCGGTTTATCGCTTCAAAAAAAATAAATACGGCTTATATGATTACCGGCTCACCGGGTTTAAGCTCATAAAAAAACGCCCGACCGACCATGTTTTAAAAAGCAAGGAGAAACATCATGGGAAAAATCATCCGTTACATTATTTATTTTTTGCTTATCATCGCAGCATTCGTTTTAATTCGCGGCATATTTACCGGCAGCATTAACAGCAACACAACCATCGGCCAGGCCGCAACTGACGTTCGGGAGGGCAGTATGCAAACTTTGGAAAATATGAAAAACAGCGCTTCTTCCGCCGTCAACAAATTAACCGGGCATGAACCGGCGGCACAATCGGGCAATCTTCCATCATCAGCTATTTCCAATACCCAAAATTAGCCCTCCTCAACACTCTGAGCAACCGGCAATAAATTCCGCTTTCCGGCACCTCCCTAAGCTATATTGATATTACCGGGACATAGCGATTCGCTTTTCGCTGCCGTATAAAGCAACCATTTCACTCGCAAACGCGCCGCCACACATAAATACGGCCGCAAAAATTCACCCCTTTGCCGGCAAAAAAATTCAACATCTTCACTTAATCTCTCTTGCGGCAACAGGAACAACATCTCCTTGCATAACTTTACCCGCGCCCTCAAAGAACAGTGGCCTGGAGCAACAATTCCATCTGCAATTTCCGCAGGCAACAAAAAAGGGGCGACAACATCGCCCCATAACTTTCTTTGCTGTTCAGCGCAATCAGGCAGCAGCCGTTTCCGTATCGTTCGCGGCAGCTTCAGCTGCGGCTTTTTCAGCCTTAACGCGTTCAATATCCTTTGCACCTTTGGCATTAACATCTCTGTCAACCAATTCAATAATAGCCATCGGCGCACAATCGCCATATCTGTAACCGGCTTTCAAAACGCGGGTATAGCCGCCCTGGCGTTCTTTATAACGCTCGGCCAAAACAGAAAAAAGCTTTGCGACAACTTCATTGTCACGCAAGAAAGACAAAGCCAGACGGCGGGAATTTAAATCGCCCTTTTTGGCATAAGTAATCATGCTCTCGGCAAAAGTTCTTAATTCTTTGGCTCTCGGAAGGGTAATCGTAATCTGTTCATGCGTAAACAAAGCATTCGTCAAATTAGCAAACAAAGCCCTGCGTTGGCTCTTCGGCATATTAAACCGTCTGTGTGCATCACCATGTCTCATTTTAAGTTTCCTTTCTTTTTTCTGTGCCCCGGAACCCGGAGCGGATAAAAACACTCCCGCACCACCTTCATGTATGCGGAAAACCTTTGAGAAAACACTTGCAGACAACAATTTTAAGACTTATGTCCTTCAACAACCCTAAAACTTATGTCTTTCAATTTTGCCGTAAAAAAAGCAGGCAAGATTCCGATTCTCTCAAAATCTTGTCCGCTTATACCCTATTATTTCTGATTTGTAAAGCTTTTTCTTTATACATTCCCAAAATTCGGATACAGGCGCAAAACCTTAGCATTTTTTAAAAACGTACTCTATTTTCAAGTGCCTTTTCAAATATAGACACGGTAATTTGTTGACCGCTGCCGCCATAAGCCGCCGCGCCGCCGTGCCCGTCCCCTTGAAAAGCTTTTTTCTGAAGTTCCTCTTTCCCGGCTTCTGCCATCTCCGGAAGCTGGCCGCTAAACCCGCCGCTAAGTTCAAATCTGCTGCTGCCGGCCATATAATTAAGCCTCTCGCCGTCAGATTTCAGAATAGCCCTTACATCTTTAAATCTATCTACATCGTACCCGGCAAAAACTCTTTCAACGGCATTCTTCATACTTGCACATTGAGCTTTTAAGGCTGCTCTCAATTCTGTATGAAACAACGCTGCCGCGTCTGGCCCGCCTGCCATCTGCGGAGCTTCTTGCCTTCTGGCAACACTTTCCCCGACACGAACGGTTTCCTGCCTCTGCACTTTGCCGGGCGCAGCCAGTGCCGCTCCCATCATAGCCACCGTTTCCGCATTAACCACACTCATCGCTTATCTCCCCGGTATTTCAAGTATTCTAATTATCATACTATAATTATTTGCCGACTGCAACAATTATTTGCCGCCGCAAAGTTTTTTCCACTCTACCTGCTTATGGCGGTACATTTCGGCATTATCGCCTTTCAGCGCCTGAAATTTGCGTGCAATGGTATATTGCGGCAGCAATTTTTTAATTTCCGCAACATCTCTTCCCCATTGCCCGGGACGGATTCGTATTTTCTTTCCCTGGCCGGCAGAAACCTTTACCATCGCCTCGCCTGTTTCTGCATCTTCAAATTCATTAAGTGCCAGCCTCAGATTATCCAACCCGCCCGGCAACAAAAATTCTATAAACTCGCCGCCGTTGATATAATTGCGTAACTCAAAAATGGCCTCATCGCCCTGCCACTCCACAATAGAGCCGGCAAACAGCCATTCGCCGAGCGTCCGCGTATATTCGTAGTTCTGGCTGATATTCGTTAGTTTCCCGTCATGAAAGCCAAGGCAATAGCCGCGATTCTGCAAAGTCATCAGTTCAGGCATATACTTATCGCCGTTCCACACCTCCGGGTCGGCATAATAATCATCAATGGCCTGACGGTATGCACGCGCCACCACGCCGGCATAATACTCCGTTTTGTTGCGCCCTTCCACTTTCAACGAATCCATTCCTATGCGCAGCAAATCATTCAACCTCGGCATCAGACACATATCCTTGGAATTAAGCAGATAGCTGCCATGTTCGTCTTCTACCACTTCATAATACTCGCCCGGGCGAAAGTCCTCTTCCAGCAGATATTCAAAATTATTTTTGTTTTCATCGTTTATTACCAGCTCGCGCACGGTACCGTCCTTCATTCTCAAATGCAGCTTATAATGCCAGCGGCAGCAATGCGCACACTTGCCCTTGTTGGCACTGCGGTCGGCCAAAAAGTTGGAAATCAGGCACCGGCCGGAATAAGACATACACATCGCTCCGTGTACAAAACACTCCAAAGCAACATCCGGGCAGCGGCGGCGGATTTCTTCCATCTCGTTAAAAGTAACTTCCCTTCCGAGAACGCAAAGTTTCGCCCCCAGGGATTGCCAAAACTTCACGGTCAAGGCCGAACAAATATTAGCCTGGGTAGATACAAAGCGGTTTAATTCCGGTGCATTTTCTTTTAAATAATAAAAAACGCCCGGGTCGGCAACCAAAACGCCGTCCGGCCCGAGTTCCCTCAGCGTCCGGACAAACTGCGGCAGCTTGTCGGCCTCTTCGTTGTGCACATAAAGATTAAGCGTCAGATAAATTTTTTTCCCCTTGCGATGTACCAGCTCAATCCCTTCTGCCAATTCATCCAGCGAATATTGCGATTGTGTCCTGAGGCTCATATCGGGTGTTCCGGCATACACGGCATCTGCCCCATACAACAAAGCCGTTTTAAGCTTAACCGGCGAGCCGGCCGGCAGCAGCAATTCTGATTTATGTTCGGCCTTTTTTAATTCCATTGCTTTATTCTCCGTCATTTATTTAATCCTTTTTTCAGCAGCGCCAACACACACATTGCCATAATTATAATACCGCCCGCTATATCCGGACAAGGCTTTTCGGCCTGACGGTCAAACTGCCGAGTGGCGTCGTATCTATTTTTATTTCCAAAACATATGGGACGCCTGTTTCCTGTTGTACGCCTATCCACATAAAAATCGGGCGCTCAGCGCTGACATCCCATAAGATATTATCATTGTTTTCTTTCAAATTTTCTATATAAAACGAACATTTATACGAGTTTTCCGTCCGCCGCAGCCAGTCAAAATAGCGATTGTCCGTCCCTTCATCAGCCAGGACGACCCGATAATGTTTTTTGCCGTCATAAATTTCCCGCCGCATATTGCAGCTTCGGCTTTTCTCAAACTGTTGCAAAAGTTCGGCAAACACTGCCTGCAAATCGGCCGCATCGGCGCTGGCGGGCACATCGCGTATCGGCACGGTATTCTTTTTGGCATCTTTGGTAGAAATACGCTGATAGGCAACACCGTTGCCGTCATAAAAAATCCGTTTGGTACGGATATGGCTGCGGGATTGCGTATACGTCTGATAAATTTCGGGCAAAATTCCCCTGCCTCTGCCGTCAGCGTCGCCTTTTTTGCCGCGGCTCTCATAACGGCCGATAAAAGGATAAAGCGTCTGAAACAGGTTGGCCGTCTGCACCTCTGCACTGATAACATAACGTCCGCCGGCCTGTTCATCATACTGCAAAACAACGTCCGCCGCGTCAAACAAGCCGATTTCAACATCCATCTCCTGTCTAAAGCCGCCGGCTTGCGCCGTTTCGCAGCACAAAGCCAGCAACACCGCCGATAAAACTCTTTTCAAGCCCAAAATTTTAACCTTTCTTAATTTTTTTCTTTTAAATTCAAAACAGCAGCAACCCATCGTGTTTTATAAAACATCTGGTTTATTTGTAAAGAAAATTTCAACGCACGCCGGCAAAAAAGCTGCGGGCTGGCCATGCCGAAACAAAGCCAAAGGAGCAAAAATGGCACAAAACATCATGGTAATTATGGGCGGATTTTCTTCTGAAAGGGAAGTCAGTCTGCAAAGCGGCCAAAACGTCGCCGCCGCCCTGCGCCGCAAAGGATATACCGTCACCACCCACGACCTGACAGATTCGCATAAACTGATATCGGCTTTAACCCGCCGCAAACCCGACGTCGTTTTCAACGCGCTTCACGGCAACTGGGGCGAAGACGGAACCATACCCGCCCTGTTGGATTTGTTACAAATTCCTTACACGCATTCGGGGGTGGCTGCCTCCGGAATCGGTATGAACAAATACCTGACCAAACTCATTGCCAAAGACGCCGGCATCAAAACCGCTTTCGGTCGCAAGATGACGGCTCGTGAATTCAGCACCATCGGTGCCACGCTGGCTCGTCCGTATGTCGTCAAACCGGTCTCAGACGGCTCATCGGTCGGCGTTTTCATCGTAAAAGAACAGGAGGACATCTTCCAAATCCGGTATGACATCCCCGAAACCGAACTTTTGGTTGAAAGATATATTCCCGGCCGGGAACTGACGGTTATGTGTCTGGAGGGAAAAGCAGGCGTCGTAACCGAAATGTGCCCCAGAGACGATTTTTACGATTACAAACACAAATACACTGCCGGTCAAACATTACATATCCTGCCGGCAGATATTCCGGCAGATGTTGCAAAAACTTGCCTGTCCTGTGCCGAAACCATGCACAATAAATTAGGCTGCAAAACGATTTCGCGTTCAGACTTTCGTTATAACCCGGAAGATGGCGTTGTCTTTTTGGAAATTAACACCCACCCCGGCATGACTGCATTGTCTCTCGTTCCCGAACAGGCAAAATACCTGGGCATTTCCTATGAAGATTTATGCGCAAAACTGGTAGAGGACGCCTCATGCCGAAAGATGTAGCCAACATTCCGATAATCGTCATTGCCGGTCCCACCGCCTCCGGAAAATCCGGATTGGCACTTGCCTTGGCCGAATGCCTCGGCGGAACCGTCATCAATGCCGATTCCATGCAAATATACAAAGACATCCCTGTTTTAGCCGCCACGCCTTCTCCGGAAGATAAAAAACGCGTTCCCCACCGCCTGTATGAAATATATGATGCTTCCGTCCGCGGCAACGTGGTTGACTGGTTTGCATTGTGCCGGGAAGAAATAAAGCTAGCCCGCAACGCCGAAAGGTTTCCGATAGTCGTCGGCGGCACCGGCTTCTATCTGGAAACGCTGACCAAAGGCGTTACCCCCATACCGGAAACGCCGGAAGACATTCGCCTTGAGGTAGAACATCTCTGCCAAACCAAAGGGTTGCCGGAATTATATAATATTCTGCAACAAACGGATCCGCAAACGGCCGCCCGTCTCAGTCCCAACGACACGACGCGCATCCGGCGTGCCGTAGAAATTTGGAAACACACCGGGCACCCCCTGTCCTACTGGCACAGCCGGCCGTTAAATGCCGGCTATCGTCCCGACGAATTCATTTGCATTCAAATAAAGCCCGAACGCAGCGATTTATATACCCGCATCGGCATCCGTTTTGATTCCATGCTGGCAGAAGGTGCCGTAAACGAAGTGCAAAAGCTGGTAGCCCGCGGGCTGTCCGATTCGCTTCCGGCAATGCGCGCGCTCGGCGTACAGGAGTTAAAATCGTATCTGGCAGGCCTTTGCAGCCTGGAAGAAGCAGCCGACACGGCTAAAATGCACACCCGCCAGTATGCCAAACGCCAAATGACCTGGTTTAACAACCGGTTCAAAGCAGATTTTACCTTTGCCGGATGTTATGGCGGCAATAATCCGCCCGCCTGCAGTTTCGTCAACGAACTTGTTGATAATTTGCAAAAAAGGGCATAAACTGCTTGCAAAATTATCGCTTTATCCTTAAAAGATAAAGAAAATATATAATCATTACGGGAGCATAGTATGTTTTTTCAAAATTTATTGGGTCTTTTTTCTGCCGATATGGCCATTGACCTCGGCACGGCAAACACTTTGGTTCACGTCAAAGGCAAAGGCATCGTGCTGAATGAGCCGTCCGTTGTAGCCGTCAAAGATTTTAACGGCAAAAAAGAAGTATGGGCCGTCGGCGCCAAAGCCAAACAAATGCTCGGCCGCACCCCCGGCGACATCCGCGCCATCCGTCCGTTGCGCGACGGTGTGATTGCTGATTTTGAAGCCGCGGAAGCGATGATTAAATATTTTATTGAAGAAGTAAACAACCGCCGCCGACTGTTGAGCCCGACCATCATCATCTGTGTTCCTTCGGGCGCCACCGAGGTTGAAGAAAGAGCCATCAAAGAATCTGCCGTCAATGCTGGTGCCAAACGCGTATGGTTGATATATGAACCGATGGCTGCTGCTATCGGTGCCGGCTTGCCGGTAAACGACCCGACCGGCTCCATGGTCGTAGATATCGGCGGCGGCACCACCGAAGTTGCCGTATTGTCATTGGGCGGCATTGTATATTCCCGTTCCATCCGCATCGGCGGTGACAAGATGGACAGCGCCATTATCTCCTACATCCGCCGCAACTTAAACCTTTTGGTCGGAGAAAGCAGCGCCGAACGTATAAAAAAAGAAATTGGCTCGGCATGCGTGCCGGCAAAAGGCGATGGACGCACAATGGAAATCAAAGGCCGTGATTTGGTTAACGGCGTTCCGAAAGAAATCGTCATTACCGAACGCCAGATTGCCGAAAGCCTGGCCGAACCGGTCATGGCCATAGTGGAAGCCGTCAAAGTAGCTCTGGAAAATACGGCACCCGAACTGGCTGCCGATATTGTGGACAAAGGGATAATGATGACCGGCGGCGGCTCCATATTGGCCAATCTGGACACGGTGATACGAAACGCCACCGGTCTGCCTGTATCTTTGGCAGAAGATCCGCTGACCTGCGTTGTGCGCGGTACCGGAAAAGCCTTGGATAATTTTGATGAATTCCGCGGCGTTTTATACGAATAGAGGCACACGGCAGCATTAAGGAAGCAATATGAAACGCCAAAAAGTACTGTTCCTGAAAGAAAACTATGTCTTACGGATACTAAAGAACTTTATGGTGGCAGGGCTGTTTGCAATAGCCCTGCTCTTGATTTTAGTGCACAAAATAGACTTGGGGCTTATTTCCGGTGTTTCCAAAGGTGTTTTTTATATAACGGCACCGCTCATCCGCGTCGCGGCATTGCCTGCCGATGCCATAAGTTTCGGCTATAAAAAGGCTGCAGAAATCGTCAACATTTATCAGGAAAACGAAAAACTGCGGCAGGAAAATCAGGAATTGTTTCTTCTGAAAGATAAAATAAGAGCCGTACGCGCCGAAAATAAAATCTTGAAAAAGCTGCTCCATCATATAGACCTGCCCCAGGAAAAGAGCTACACGGCGCGTGTTATCGCCGAAAACGGCAGTGCCTTCACCAATTCGTTGATAATTTATTTAGGCGAGGCTGCTCCCGAAATCAAAAGCGGATATGCCGTCGTAAACGAACAAGGGCTGGTCGGGCGCATAGACATGGTCAGCGGTGCTTATGCCCGTGTCACGCTCATTACCGATATCAACTCCAAAATTCCCGTCGTATCACAAAAAAGCCGTGACCGTGGCATTTTAACCGGACATAACACCCGCGAACTGTCCCTGATTTTCACACCTTTGCTGGCAGAATTACACAAAGGCGACCTATTGGTTACTTCGGGCATCGGCGGAGGCCTTCCCGCGGATATTCCGGTAGCCCGCATCACGCGCGCCGGAGTGGAAAATATAACGGCAGCCCCGTTATTTTCAGCTTCTTCGCTGGAAATAGTCAAAATCATCGTATATGATATTCTGCCGGACAACGCAACGACCGGGGAGCTGGAGTAATGACCGCTCTAAAAAATTTCCTAACCAATCTCAGCGTTTTTATCATCCCGCTTTTGAGCATTCTTGTCATGGTGCTCATTTTTTACATTCCCCGCTACTCGGAATTTTGGAATTTGCTGCGCAGTGTCCCCTTTTATACGGGAATTTACTTTTGGATAAGCCAGCGTCCGGACGCCTTCAACAGTGTTTCCGCCTTTGTTCTGGGCACTTTCGCCGACATAACTGCCGGCACGCCGCTGGGTGTAGGCATTATCACATTTTTGGTCCTGTATTTTTGCAGCTTGCACTTGTCCGCTTATTTTAACGTCAAAAAATTTGCATACTCATGGCTTTTGTTTATATTGCTCGCCGGAATCACACTGTTGTTCAAAGGCCTGCTGGTATGCGCATTCTACCGCTCGCTTATTCCTTTAAAACCGCTTGTATTTGAATTTTTGCTGGTTTCCGCCCTTTATCCTCTGCTGGCCCGTTTTTATATCTGGACGGAACGCCGTTTCATCCATCTGGAGGAACGTTATGAAAAAATCTAACGAAAAACTCCGGATACTGTTAAAACGCTCATTGGTTTTATTCAGTGCCAACATTTTTTTATTTTTTATCCTGGTTGGGCGCCTCTATTACTTGCAAATATACCAGGGCGAAAAGTATGCCGTTTTGGCAGACAGCAATCGCCTTTCAACCCGGCTTCTGGTACCGCCGCGCGGCAGCATCAACGACCGCAACGGCGTAGAATTGGCCACCAATATCCAAAACTTCCAGGCTTTGCTGATTGCCGAACAGACACGCGGCAGCATAGACAATCTTCTGCAGGAAATAGCACCTCTGCTTTCCCTTTCCGAAAAAGACAAAGCACGCATCAAAAAAGACATTTCCACCCATCGGCGATTTGTCCCGGTCAAAATAAAAGACAATCTGAGCTGGAACGAAGTAGCAGCCTTAATGATAAATAATTACCGCTGGCCGGGACTCATCATAGACCAGGGATTAATTCGTTACTATCCGTTCGGAAAATATACGGCACACCCGCTTGGTTACGTCGGCTCCGTCTCCGAACAAGACTTGCAGAACTCTGACGCGCCGCTGCTGCAAGTACCGGGTTTTAAAATAGGAAAATCAGGCTTTGAAAAAACTTATGACGAAAGCCTGCGCGGCACTGAAGGCATACTGAAATACGAAGTCAATGCCTACGGGCGCATTATGCGCGAGATAGAAAAAACAGACGGCATAAAAGGCAGCGATTTGGACCTGACCATAGACATCCGCCTGCAGAAAGCGGCTTTTGACGCTTTCGGAGACGAAGCAGGTGCCGCTGTCGTCTTGGATGTACATACCGGTGAAATCCTGGCTTTTGTCTCCACGCCCGCATTTGACCCGAATCTGTTTGTTGACGGCATCTCCCACAAAAACTGGAACAGCCTGCGCAATAACGAAAAAACGCCGTTAACCGACAAAGCCGTTTCCGGACAATACTCTCCCGGTTCAACTTTTAAGATTGTCGTCGCCCTGGCTGCCCTTGAAGCCGGTATCATTGATGAAAAGACAACCTATAACTGTACCGGAAGGATGCAGCTCGGCAATCACCTGTTCCATTGTTGGCGCCACTATGGGCACGGCAAACAAAACCTGGTAGAAGCCATCAAAAATTCCTGCGATATTTATTTTTATGAAACGGCCCTGGAACTGGGCATTGAAAAAATAGCCGCCATGAGCCGACGCCTAGGCCTGGGGCAAGTCTATGATTTAGGCTTGGAAAATCAAAAATCAGGCGTCATTCCGGATAAAAAATGGAAACAGGAAAAACTCAAAGCTCCCTGGCAACAGGGCGAAACGGTTATTGCCGGCATCGGCCAGGGTTATGTCCTTGTAACTCCGATACAACTGGTAACCATGCTGTCCCGCGTTGTCAACGGCGGTTATGCCGTTTCGCCGACTTTCATAAAAAGAAAAGAGGCCGCCCCGGCCGAACCATTAGGCATATCCGAAAAAAATATCGCCTTGGTCAAACAAGGTATGTTTGAAGTCGTCAATGGCACCGGAGGCACTGCCGCCCGCGCCAAATTCAAAAATTCGGACATTAAAATCGGGGGAAAAACGGGAACAACGCAAGTACGGCGCATCAGTTTAAAAGAACGGGCCGAAGGGATAAAAAAAGATGAAGATTTGCCTTGGAAATACCGCAATCATGCTTGGTTCATGGCATACGCTCCGCACGATAACCCGCGCTACGCCGTCGCTGTCATCGTTGAACACGGGCGTTCCGGATCCGGCGTTGCAGCCCCCATTGCCTCAAAAATTTTGGAAGAAGCGATTAAATTGGATATCAGATAGGAAAGAAAATGGCCATTGCTCTAAATCAAAATCAGGAATTAAGCTTAAAGGAACGCTTTTTCAACTTAAACTTCATCTTCATTTTTATCCTCATCATACTGGCCGCCATCGGCTGCATGACATTATATTCGGCTGCCGGCGGCAAAATGACGCCATGGGCGCTGAACCAGGGGATTCGTTTCGGCTTAGGCTTGGTGGTTATGCTGACAGCTGCGCTTATCCCGCCGGAATTTTATTATAAAACGACCACAATTTTCTATCTGTTCACCCTTTTCCTGCTGTTGTATGTAGATATTGCCGGCCACAGAGGCATGGGCGCCCAACGCTGGATAAACCTCGGATTTTTCAAACTCCAACCATCGGAATTGATGAAAGTTGCCGTCGTCCTGCAGCTGGCTCGTTATTTCAGCAACACGCCCTATGAAGATATCCGCACCATTCGCGGCATCATCATCCCGGTCATTATCGTGGCGGTTCCCGTCGCTTTCATTATGATTCAGCCTGATTTGGGAACATCTTTGATGGTTTTGTTTTGCGCCGCAGCTTTGTTTTACCTGGCCGGTGTCCAATGGTGGAAATTTGCTGCCGCCGCCGGTGCCGTAGCCGCCGCAGCCCCGGTACTCTGGCATTTTCTCCACGATTATCAAAAAAACCGCATTTTAACTTTTCTTAATCCCGAACGCGATCCGCAGGGAGCCGGCTATCACATCATTCAGGCAAAAATAGCCTTAGGCTCCGGCGGGGCCTGGGGCAAAGGCTATTTATCCGGCACACAGAGCCACTTAAATTTTCTGCCGGAAAAACACACGGATTTTATCTTTACGACCTTTTCGGAAGAATTCGGCATGGCCGGAGGCATTGTTATTTTGTTGTTAAACCTGATATTGATAAGCTACGGCTATTGGTTTGCTTTCCGCATACATAACTCCAATTATTTTGGCAAAATGGTCATCTTAGGCCTTAACACCAATTATTTTCTGTATGTATTCATCAACATCGCCATGGTCATCGGACTGCTGCCGGTTGTGGGGATACCGTTGCCGCTTATCAGTTATGGCGGAACGGTTATCATCTCGGTTATGGCCAGTTTTGGCATTATGATGTCATTTTATGCCAACCGCGACCGGGAATTGAAAAAGTAATCCCATAATCTCCTTGAAAAAGAAAATACCGCACATATATAGCAAAATATGCGGATACCAAGGAGGAAACAATGCCATATTTACGGATAACTGCCATTTTTTGCACCATGGCCATTTTATCGTCATGTGCTTCACCGCAAAAATATAACACCCGCCTTAATCAGGAATTGGGAAAAAGCCAACAGCAGCTGATAAGCAGTTTCGGCACGCCGTCATCTGTAAAAAAATTTGCCAACGGTGACAAAATAATCTCATACGTTAACCTCAATTATCAAACCATTCCGGACCCGGATTACGACTTCAGTACCGATTTTATGACCGAAAATGAATTATTCACCCCTTTTACTTTCGGCGGAGATGAAATACCGATAGGGAATTTTATGGGAGAAACGATTACCGATTATTGCAAAACAGATTTCTACCTCACCGGCAACATCGTTACCTCTTGGCAATGGCGGGGCAACGCTTGCGGCGTTTTATAACAAAACAACAATATCTGTCCGCCTGCCGCCGCTTAAATCCGTTGGCATTCCTTTTCACCTAAACGCAAAGCGAAAATTTTTTGAATATCTGAATCTTTTTGTTCATCTGCAACATCAACGGCGCTGGCACGTTCAAACGGAATATTCCTTTTTTGATAACGCTCGCTCAAAATATCTTCCATCTTTTTACACCGCTCAAAACTATTCTTCAGGCTCTGTTCCAGACTATCGCGGTTGATTTCAGGCGAAGGTTCTTCCCTATCTTTAACAGGTGTCATATTGATGCCGTTTTCCCGAAAAATATTAACCAGCCTGTTTTGCATTTCAGGTGACAAATGTTTGAGCGCAGCTTGTTGCGGACGTTGGCGCAAATAATCAACCAACCGCATTTTTTCCTCTCTGTTCATAATACGCGACATCGTTTTTCTGATTTCATTATCCGCTTCGTCCAAAGTCATTCCGGAAAGAGATCCACCGTTCTGCGCCTTACGATAAGCCCTGTCCGCCGTTTTCGCCAAATGGATAATATATTTTTCCGGTTGATGTTCTCGCCATTCTTTTTCAATAATTTGCCGGTCTTTTTCGCGCAAAGCCAGCCAGCGAGCTTTTTGTTCCGGACTAAAAGGCTGATTGCCGGCTTCTTTAAGCAATTGCATACGCTGCTCGCGGTTGGCCGTCATTTCCGCCACGGTTTCCGCAGCATATCCGAGCGCCAACAGGCTGACACTATAGTTAATCAGGGCTCGGCTTTCTTTTTCTTCTTCGTTCAGCTTTTCTTCTTCGGCATCAACAAAATCATCTGCCGCCACATTACCATCCAACACTTCGCGCGGCAAAACATCACTGTACCTATCCTTAACCCATTCCGGCACATATTCCCATATTTTATAATGTGTTTCATGCCGGCTCAAAATAGCCGTCAACACGTCATCCGGCACATCTTCAGCTGTTGCCCGCCGATAATCATCCGGATAATTGGCATATAAAAATCTCTCAAAATCATCAGAACACTTAGACATCATATTTCTCCCGCATCCCGATTGACACTTCATTGGTACTATAATATCATATTTTTTACTGCCTGACAATAAAAAAATCCCGAAACCTGACGATTTCGGAATTTTACATTGTAGCAATTGTAACGATGTTTTCTGCTGTCATTTTCACGAATCAAGATATTTTTCCGCATCCCGGTTGCAATATTTGTTCATATACAACACAAACCTGAACACCAAAAAACATCCGGTCAGCAAAACCGCCAAAAACAAACAGCTTGCCACGTTATAAACGCCTGCCAAATAGCTTATCCTGCCCATAAACAGTATCAGCAGCATAATAAACAACACCCGCAGATTCAACGAACGGCGTTGGATAAAGCTGATAAGCAAAGCCTCTGCCTGGCCGATACAGGCAATAACCAAACAGACAAACGCAACTGTTTCTTCCGAAAAATAGGAAATTGCAAACAACAGCAGACACGCTGCAAAAACAACATTTGTTACAACTTTTAATTTAAAACGTTCCATAAAAATAATATTAAAAAACAACAAAATATCTGAATAACTTTATAACCGCTCCAACTCTAACAACAGACAAATTTAAAATCAAGCCCCCTAAAAAAATATTTTTATCCCCGGCTAAATCCGTTGCGCAACATTTCCAGGCTCAAAGCCGTTGCCGCCTGCACAGAGGGGCTGCCGCCCAAATCGTTTAACATCAGAAAATCATGGATAGTCCCGTTAACACGCACGGCAAAAGTCAAAACGCCGGCATCATCAAGCTTTCTGGCATAAGCCTCGCCTTCATCGCGCAGAACATCATTTTCCGCCGTAACCACCAGCGCCGGCGGCAACCCCTGCAAATCATGCTTTGTCGCCGCCAGCGGGCTGGCCTCTTTGCTCTTGCGTTTTTCCAGATCTGGCAGATACTGTTGCCAAAACCATTCCATTGCCTTTTTTGTCAGCCACGGCCCCGAAGCAAACTGTTCATACGATTCGGTATTAAAATCGGCCCCTGTTACCGGATAAAACAGCAGTTGAAAATCTATTTTCGGCACAAACCCGTTTTCTTTTGCCATCAGCGCCATAACTGTCGCCATATTGCCGCCAACGCTGTCGCCGGCAACGGCCAGCCTGGAAACATTAAGTCCGTATTTATGCCCGTTTGCAACAATATCAGACAACGCATGAAACAAATCATCCGTTATCTGCGGAAACTGCCCCTCCGGTGCCGGCGTATAAAGGGGAAAGATAACAGACGCCGGCACCCCTTTTGCCAAAACGGAAACCAGCCGGCGATGCGTAAAGGCATCTCCCATAACCCAGCCTCCGCCATGGATGTAATAGATTGTTCCCAAAGGCTCAACACCGCCCAACGGATTAAAAACCCTCAGTGTCATCGTCCGCCCGCCGGCCAGCTCCGCTTTTATATCGCGAAATTCAATATCCGGCACATCAACCGGTATGGCAGCCTGCTCATTATGCAAAAATTCGCGTGCCTCTTCCGGAGTCAGTTCCTGCAAAGGCCGCCCGCCTGTTTTGTTAATTTTTTCAATAAATTCCCGTTCCGCCGAAAATAAATTTGCTTTTTTCATGTTTTCATCCTCCCTGTCAGACAAATAAACCGTATTTCGCCGTTTTCAACCCCGGCATTTTTACTTTTTACCGCAAAAAAAGATTGACAACCCCCACGGATATATCTAACTTAAAACCAAGCCGATACATTATCAGCCAGTGCCTTGAGAAAGGTGCGGGGCTGTCGTAAGCTCTTATATGTCGCGGTGTTGGATAGCATCGTTAGTTGCTGCTTAAAAAGCAACATATATCCCCGACTGAGAAGGTCGGGGAGCTTTCGGCGCATGTCCAAAGGTGCCTTTATCTCTGAAATAGCACCCGAAAGGTTGAAAGAATCATCTCGACATATATGATTTACGAACTTCTCGACCGCCTTTTCCATAGGTGGTTTTTCTTTATGGGGAAGTGCTTTGATGACCGGTTCTTTTTTATCTTTCTTCACAACCGCCACCCGCAAGCTGGATATTCTCCAACAAAAACAAAATCTAATTTTTATATGCAGTTGCACACTTTTCGCGCTCATAACAATAACGCGCATATTCACCGCTAATTATTTCTTTTTTGATACGGCCGAACATATACATGCCTCATGGCTGGTCAGCATCGGGAAAATCCCCTATCGGGATTTTTTTGAACATCATAATCCGTTGCTGTGGTTTTGCCTTGCCCCGCTCACGCAACTGTTTGAAAGAAAGATTTGCCTGATTTTCATTGTTCGTTTTGTTGCCGTTATAAGTTGGGCAGCCTGCCTTGCCGTTATATACAAGATAAGCCGAAAATTTTTGTATGACAAACCAAAAGCGCAACTATCCGTATTGATTTTATTGTCAATCCCCTCCATTTGGGCTGATGCCATAAATATCCGCCCAGACACCTTTATGCTGCTAAGTTTTTTAATGGCCGTATATTTCCTGTATAATTATCTGGACGGTGCCGGCAGGGCTTCATTGGCTATTTCATATATCTGCTTATCCCTGTCTTTCCTGTTTTTACAAAAAATGCTGTTTCTTGGCATGGGATTCGCAATAGCCAACCTGTTATTATGGCAACAAAAAAAGATTAAAACGGCCGATATTTGCCTCGCCGCCCTGTATGCGCTTATCCCTCTGATAATTTTTCTTTTTTACCTGATAGACAATGATTGTCTGCACACCTGGTTTTACTACAATTTTCCGTTCAACACCCAGCTGAAAAGTTTTTACAAATCCTATACATCTGGCCTTTCCGCCCGGCTGGGCACTTTTACAGCCTTATCGCTGCTCGTTTTGGCCAGGTGGTTCCGTCCGACTTGGCAAACGCTTATTATCTGTTGTTGCGGAATAAGCGCTTTGATGATGGTTAAATTTTTTGCCCCGCACCCCTGGTATTACGTCCCCTATTGGGTATTCGCATCAATCCTTTTAGCCGGCATTATCGGCAAAAGCAAATATTTTAGTTTATGGTTTGCCATAATCCTGTATTGCTTCCTGAACACATCAGCAGCACTTCTTCCCAAACAGCACAATATTCTTTTCGCCCAGACATTGCAAAACATAAAAGATATTATGGAGCATTCTTCAAAACAAGACACCGTGCTCAATCTAAAAAAGGAAACCATCCACCTGTTTAACCACGACGCCTTTTATCATTGGTTCGGTTTTCATAATGTTGCTATTTGCGATGCCATCTACAACCGGAAACAGTATTTTGATATAAACACCGCCATAAAAAGCGCCAAACCGGATATTATCATTTTCGACGGCAATTCATTTTTCCCGGTTGCCCACGATGTTGTTATGACGCAGCGTGAAAACTATCGCATTGCCAGAAACCAGCATATTATCCAAAAAGCAAGAACGTTCCCGGCAATACTGTCCAAAATAAGCTATCCGCAAGATGACTTCTGGAAAGTTGATAAAAAATGGATAAAACAGCATTATCAAAAAATAGAAAACACCGATATCTGGAAAAAGCGCCCCGTTCCCGGAACATAAAAATGGTGTCAGCGGCGGGACTCGAACCCACTACCCACAGTTTAGGAAACTGTTGCTCTATCCTGATGAGCTACGCCGACAACCCAGATACTGGCTTACCGTCAAAAATAATAAAAAGCAAGCAAAATTTTAACACTCCCGCGATTTTAGCACTTAATTCCCGGTACAAAACGGACATATCCTCCACCGTTCAGGCCAAAGCCGCCCGGATAAGCTGCTGGGCATACGGCGTCTGCGGATGTGAAAAAATATCGTTGGCCGTCCCTTTTTCCACAATTCTCCCATGGCGCATAACCGCCACTTCATGTGAAATGGCACGCACCGCCCGCATATCGTGAGAAATAAATAAATAGGCAATACCTGTCATCTTTTGAATTTTTTTAAGCAACTCCAGGATTTCTGCCTGTACCGTCACATCCAAAGCCGATGTCGGCTCATCTAAAATCATGATTTTCGGTTCAACAACCAATGCTCTTGCAATGGCAATACGCTGCCGTTGTCCGCCGGAAAACTCATGCGGATACTTATCCAGAATATCCTCGTCCGTTAACCCGACATCGGCCAAAACATTTTTCACCCGTTCTTCCTTCTGCTTTTCCGTAAGTTGTGAAAAATGGACCAACAGCCCCTCTTCCACGATTTTCCTTACAGTCATCCGCGGATTGAGGGAATTATACGGGTCTTGAAAAACAATCTGTACATTTTTGCGAAAATCCTTTTCATTGCGGATATGGACGGATTTCGCTATCAGGATTTCCCCCTGATAGCGGATAAGGTCCGCCATACACAACCCGAGCGTTGTTTTTCCCGAGCCGGATTCGCCGACAATCCCCAACGTTTTCCCCTCATACAAAGCCAAAGAAACATCTTGAACGGCATGAATTTCTTTAACCGTTTTGCCTAACAGATTTTTTTTCAGCGGAAAACTGACCGACAAATGGCGTGCTTCCATCAGTTTGCGTGACGCAAAATCAACCAGCGGGTTCGTCCGGTAAAACGCCGCCAAAAGCTCTTTCGTATATGGGTGCATCGGCGCGTTAAAAATATTGCCGACACTCCCCTGTTCCACAATAACGCCATGCCGCATAACCAGCACACGGTTAGCTATTTTCCGTACCAGCATCAAATCATGGGAAATAAAGATGACGGCCATGCCGAATTTTTCTTTCAGCCGCAGCAACAAATCCAAAATTTGCTTTTGCACCGTTACATCCAAAGCCGTCGTCGGCTCATCGGCAATCAAAACTTTCGGCTTATTGGCCACAGCCATGGCAATCATCACCCGTTGCCGCTGTCCGCCGGAAAGTTCAAACGGATAAGCATTCATCCTTTCCCCGGCATTTTCTATCCCAACCAGGCGCAGCAGATAACGCGCGCGCGCCCATGCTTTTCTAGCCGAAACTTTTTTATGAACCCGGATAACCTCCGCAACCTGTTCTCCGATTTTTACCAACGGGTTCAGCGAGCTCATCGGTTCTTGAAAAATCATGCTGATATCATTGCCGCGAATATTCTGCCACTCGCTCTCCGACAATGCCGTCAGTTCTTTTCCTTCAAACAAAATAGAATTGGTGCTCTTATACAATACTTTTTTCGGATTAATCAGCCCCATCAGTGACAAAGCCGTTACGGATTTTCCCGAACCGGATTCGCCGACGATAGCCAGCACCTCGCCGGGTTCCACTGCAAAACTGCTGTTATAAACAGCTGAAAACAGCCCGCCCTCGGCATTGATAAAGCGGACATTCAGGCTTTTAACTTCCAACACCGGTTCCGTCATCTTTTCCTCTTATCCATGGCATCGCGCACCCCTTCGCCGATAAAGATAAGTGCCGTTAAAAGCATTGAAAGCACAAAAAAGATGCTCAACCCAATCCACGGCGCCTGCAAATTATCCTTTCCCTGGCGCACCAAATCGCCGAGCGACGGATATTCATGTCCGAGCCCCAGCCCCAAAAAGTCCAGCGCCGTTAATGCCACAATGGCTCCTGCCATAATAAACGGCACAAACGTAACCGTCGTAACCAATGCATTCGGCAAAATATGCCGCCACATAATCCGAAAATTCCCCACGCCGATAGCTTTCGCCGCTTTCACATATTCAAAATTGCGCGCCCGCAAAAATTCTGCCCGCACCATCCCCGTCAACTCCGTCCATGAAAACAGCAGCAAAATAAGCAGCAGTGTCCAAAACGTCGGCACAAAAATGCTTGCCACAATAATTAAAATAAACATTTGCGGCATTGAATCCCATATTTCAATCACCCTTTGCAAAACAATATCCGTTTTTCCGCCGAAATATCCCTGCACGGCGCCGGCAAAAATTCCTATAACCGACGACAACAGCGTCAAAAGAAATGCAAAAACAAACGACAAACGGATTCCATACAAAAGCCTTGCCGCAATATCCCGGCCTTCCTCATCTGTCCCCAGCCAATGCCGTTTGGACGGCGGCGCCGGAAAAGGCTCATTCATCTCATAATCCACCGTATTATAAGAAAAAGGGATAGGCGGCATAACCATATACCCGTCCGCCTCTATGTTTTTACGGATAAGTTCGTCCTTATAATCTGCTTCAGTCGGGAAATCGCCGCCAAAACGCGCATCGGTATACACCTTAAAAATCGGAAAAAAATACTCGCCGTCATATTTCAGGACAATCGGCTTGTCATTTGCAATAACTTCAGCCAACAGCGACAAAAGCAGCATAACCGATAACAAAACCAGCGCCGCTTTTCCCCGTCTATTTTTTATATATTTGCCTGCCTGCATGGCCTCTCCGCAAAAACAACGTCCTTTATCCCTGTTTGTATACCAATCTGTTGAATAATCAATAATAAAATAAATTTATTGCCGCTTTTCCTCAGGCACACAAATCATTGTACCGCCGCTGCCGGAGCCGGAGCAACATTCGCTGCCGGTGCTGCCTCTGCCGGAACCGGAGCCGGTGCAACATTAGCCGCCGGGGCTACCTCTGCCGGAACAGGAACCGGCGCAGCATTCGCTGCCGGTGCTGCCTCTGCCGGAACAGGAGCCGGCGCAACATTCGCTGCCGGTGCTGCCGCTGCAGGAACAGGAACCGGTGCAACATTCGCTGCCGGAGCCGCCTCTGCCGGAACCGGAGCCGGCGCAGCAACATGTGCCAAAGGAACATTCCTCACTTCATTGTTAAAAGAACGCATCTCCCCGTTATCATCCATTTCCAAAATCAAATCATCTGTCGGAGCATAAACACGGTTAGATTCAGCCGGCTGCGAAGCTGAAGCTTTCCTCCCTGAATTTACATTTCTCTCTGCGCCAAAAACTTCTTTATTCTTTTGCTTCGCCTGCAATTTTTTCTGGTACGTCTGGCTTTTTTGCTTATAAACCTCATACCAATCCCGATAATTGGCGGCAATGTTAGATATTTTGCTGCCACGTAAAACCGAATTGTTAATCAAATTCTGTTTCAAGCTGACGGCTTCATCAGGCTGCATTTTCATATTATCAATCGTATAGCAATAATCCTGATAACGGATAAGTGTTTTTGTAAAATCGCTCGCCAGGCAGATATTGGCATTAATCAAAAATTTCGGCCGTTTACCTTTGCGTATGGCCAGGCTGACCAATTGATCCTTCACAAAGTTTGCATATCTGCCGCCGGTCATTCCCGCCAATTCGCGAATATTGCTCACGCCTTGTACAATAACATCGGTTTTACGGCTCTTGGGGCTGGCCTGCATCTCATCCATATATTCCTGCAGTTTGCCGATAACACACTTGGCCTGGTCGGCATATGCCTTTCGTTTTTCGTCAATACCGCCTCTGGTCAATGAATTATCTTTCATCGCCACCCATTCTTTCCGCGGTTTCAAATTGCAAAACTCATCATATATATAAATATCGGAAGGCAAATCCACATAAACCATATAAACTTGTCCCCATGGATCCCTGATATAATCTTCCGTCACTTCATCAATCAGGCTGACAGCCCCTTCCTGTGAAACCCGGCGATTCTCAGCCGTAACTTTATACCCTCTGATAGCAGACATCCCCGCCAGCAAATCTGCCACCGACTTCAATTCCTTGCTTTTAATGCTCAGCACCCATTCGGCCAGCAGGGCATAAACATTTTGTTCCAAAGTCCGGTTAGAATCATACAACGGCACCGTTTTATAACTTTTAACCACACATCTGTCCGTATTCAGATTGTTGCCCGTAACACAAAAATTAAACCCTGGCATGGCATAAGTGCTGAGCCCATAGCCGTTTTCCCGCAAATAATCATACAAACGGTTTTCCTCCAGGCTGAAATAATCCAGTCCGCCGTGAATAAACTCCCATTTATTGATAAACTCCGAATATGCCCGATTCCCGCTGGTTGTACTGGTATAGTCAACTTGATTAAAGATATCAATAATATTGCTTACCGTATCATTTTTCTTAACAAAAGCATTCGGATAAACTTCAAAACCGTTAATGGCAAAAAAGCCAATCATCAAATCGCGCAACTCGCGCAAATTATGGTCTTTCATACTGCTCAAAAACTGATAAGACGGAAAACGCGGCAGCATAAAATAAACCATATTTCCTTCCCGGTCTTTGCCTGCCTGTGAAGCAAGTGCTTTAACTTCCGTATATTCCCCTTTGGGCTGTTGGATAAACTCGTTATTTTTAATACCCAATACGCCGGCAAACATCAAAACCATCGTAACAAAAAGCATGGCAAATGTTGAGCGAAAAGCAAAAAAGATAATAACGCCCAACAACAAGCCGACCAGCCATGTACTGGGAACAATGCCGATAAAAGTCAGCCAGCTGGCTTTTTTTTCCAGCCACTTTTCAATAAACGTATCCGCATCAAACAACGCAAACTGGTAAAAGAATACGATTGTCACCAAAAGTGTTACCACCGCGCACACGACATTTTGTACATCTTTTGAAAAAGATAAAATCAGCATAAGCAAAAAGGCAACAACAAAAACCCCGCCGCAAATAACCAACACTGCTTCATTAACTTTGCCGTTTTCAATCAATTTGCCGTTGATGGAATAAATAAACATCACAAAATCTATTGTAAACAGCAAAAAGATATAAAAAGCTCGCAAAAACTTATCATAAAAGTGGTTGGCATTTCCCGTCCAGCTGGCAAATCTGCTTGAACGGCTTTTTTTTCTTAAAACCAAAGGCTGATTAACTCCCTCGTTCATAATTCCCTCTGTCAAAATTGGACTTTTGTTTACCATACGCCATATTTATTAAATAAAAGCTTAACCTATTTAAAAAGCCGAAAAATTTTCTAAAAAAAATAATCACTATTATTCTTGAATTTAAAAAAAAATCCCCTATAATTCTTCTTAGTATGTGCTTCGGCACACACTTTGATACGAAAAGCCGCATGAAATAGATATATTGGACCCGGGGGCGGTACCCGGCACCTCCACCATAGACGGGGGTGAAACAGGTTTGACAGTGTATAGTAAAGATGCGTGGGCTGTATTCGGCAAGACACCACCGTTATCGGTTCAAATCAAATAAACGCAAATGATAATTTTGCACCGGTTGCCGTAGCCGCATAAGGCAAAGCAACAAATGAAATTCTTCTGGTTATGGTTAACCGGGAGTGGGGAAGGAGCCGCCCAGCAACAGAAGGGCTCATTTTATTTAATATCTGCAGAAAGACATTTGGGAATGACAGAATTTGTAACCGAAATAAATTATGACAAGCTGATTGAAAAGGCCTTAAAACAAGTTGTCGTTGAAGCATTAAAGATTGCGGAAGCGCAAGGGCTCCCCGGAGAAAACCATTTTTACATTACATTTAAGACAAATTTCCCCGGCACCTCCGTTCCAAGTGATTTGCAAATCCAATACCCGGAAAATATGACCATCGTTTTACAGCATCAATATGCCAATCTCCGGGTCGGAACCGATTCTTTTTCTGTTGAGCTGAGTTTTGGCGGCCGCCCGCAAACGCTCGTCATTCCTTATGACGCCATCACCTATTTTGCCGACCCGTATGCCAAATTCGGTTTGAGCTTTTCGTTTTATGAAAACGGCGACGTCCACTCGCTTGATGAAATTGAACCTGAAAAGAAAGTTGCCGGCGAAACCGCACAAATTATCTCCTTTGACAGCTTTAGAAAGAAAAAATAATGCAAAAATATTCCGTTGTTATTGCCGGAAAACATTACACCAGCATTTCTTTGGAAAAAGAATTTTATCAGCAGCTTAACATATTGGCATTGGAACAACGCAAGCCCGTAAACCAGTTGATTACGGAAATTGACAGTACAAAAACCGTTTCCAACTTATCGTCGGCACTACGCCTTTATATATTAAAATCCTTGCAAGACAAGCTCAACTGCTTGGAATCTTCCGTTTCATAAGATAAGAAAAAATTATAAACAATTAAAGGCCGCCATCTTCATCCGCTGCTTCCGGCAAAACGGGATTTTCCGTTATACTCTCCAAAGACTTTTCTGCTGCATTTTCCGATAAAGTTTCGCTTTGGATATCTTTATGCTCCCCTTCATTCTTCACCGCATCGCCTGTTGCTCGCGACTCAGCTTCTTCCTCAGAAACTGCTTCAGACTGTGCCTTTAGCAAATCGGCCAATCCTCCGGCCGATACAGCACCATGCAATTCAATTTCTTGGGCATGGCTTGTTTCCCGATTGGTTTCATCTGATTTTTCAACAACTGCTTCCGCATCTGCTGCACCTTCTTTAACCTCTGCCCCTGCCGGCGATTCGCCTGCTATGGCATTCGCCGCTGGTGCCGCCCCTGCCGGAACAGGAGCCGGCGCAACATCTACCGCCGGAACAGCCTCTGCCGGAACCGGAGCCGGCGCAACATCCGCCGCCGGTGCTGTCGCTGCAGGAACTGGAGCCGGCGCAACATTCGCTGCCGGTGCCGCCTCTGCCGGAACTGGAGCCGGCGCAACATCCGCCGCCGGTGCCGCCTCTGCCGGAACTGGAGCCGGCGCAACATTCGCTGCCGGTGCTGCCTCTGCCGGAACAGCTATATCTTCAGCAGCAATACCTTCTTTAACATCCTCCCCTGTGGACGGCATTTCAGCATCTGTACTTATCGCAGGCGCCACACCTTCTTTTACTTTTTTAAATCCGCCCTTTCTCTTCTTAAAATCAATTTTACCCTGTTCTGCCTCTTTATCCCGGGATAGTTTGGCATTATAATTTTCGCTCTTCGGACGTGCAGCTTCAGCCGCCTCCTCTTCCATCTTCCGCTTGGTTTCCTTAACTTCCTGAACAATAGCATCCGGAATAAAGCCGGTATCGCCGCTTTCTACAGCCTTGGTAACCGCCTCAAATTTAAATGCCTCATATTTATTCTGATACCAAGTCAAAATTTCTTCCGGTTTAACCCCCTGACTCATCGGATAATATGCTGCGCCTCCGGCAGCCAACGCCAAAATAAACAATATCCACAGCGGATGCCTGAGAATAAACAGCAACACAAAAATCGGAAAAGTGATAACACTCAGCACTATATAAAAAAATCTGAACAAACTACTCCGTTTTTTCGGCTCGGCCATTTTTTCCTCCCGGCTTTTCCGTTATTGACAATACCTTAATCATAGACGCAGATGTTTAAAACATACTTAACGGCAGTTTGCTAAATTGCCATCAATCTTCATAAGACCACTGTCCTGTCGCCACATTCAGGACACACTTTTTCTGCTCATATTCCGGTTTCAAACGATAGATAGAACCAAACCTTGTCGGCTGATAGTATTTTTCAACAACAGCCGGATCAATATAGTGTACAACTTCCGGTTTTCGCGTTTCATCGGAAAATTTGTTAAAATAGCTCCGCCCGTAGATAAATTTAGGCCTTAAACGCAAAATAAGCCCATTCACGTCAGGTTTCGGATAAATTCCCGTTTCTTCACCGATAACATCAAGTTGCCCGATAAGCTGCCAATAATAGGCCGGATCTTTGCCAAATAAATTGTACATCATGCCATCGCCATTAAAAACATAATCACAAGGGTTGATGGAGCGTGCAATATAGTCCGGCAAATATTCCCGCCCGTTCTGAGACAAAATCAGTCCCCGTTGAAACAAAAACACATGATAAAAAGCAAAATACAATCCGGCTATAATCAGCCAAACAACCAAATGGCACTTTTCATAAAGCCTCGCCAACAGCGGAACAGCGCATAAAACCGCAAAATAAAGCAACAGCCAATAATAATACGAATATGGCGAAAAATAAAATTTCCGCTGCACAAATTCCGCGACAAACAACAAAGCAATAACCCGCCAATATCGGTTTTTGCCCCAAAGAGCCACCACCGTTCCCACAAAAGCAGCCACAGACCAGACCAACATATATGTCGGCAGTTCAACCACCCGGCCGAGATCAAACCCCCGTTCCAAATTCAGATTAAACGTATAATTGGAATCATAATAAAGCCCGACCATATCATAATGCACCAAATACAAAATAAAAACGGCCACCATGAGTAACGGCAGAATCATGGCTCTGGCCATATCTGCCGTCTTAATGTATTTTTTGTACCAAAAATAAAGCCCCGTAATCCCCAAGACAGCCAGCGGAAACAACGCCTTTTGTGCAAAAAAGAACGATAATGCAAACCAAACGAACGCCACCGCCAGATGCCGAAAATTTTGCTGTTTGAGATACAAAAAATAATAATAAAGCCCTCCCGTCAGGCAAAAAACCATATAATTATCCGGCCGAAAATCCACGGCATACAGCTTATAACTCGGCGTTGCAATAGCGGCCGCGGCCACTACGCCCCACAGTTTATTGCTCAAAAATTCGGCATTTATGCGATATACATACACCAGCGACTTCAAAAAAACCAAAAAGGAAATCAGGCACACAACTTCCGTTATCGTTGCATTATAAGCAAATAAAGCCGTTAATGGCGCAAACAGATACCACATCAGCGGATTATGGTGCTGGAAAAAATCCCGATAAGGCACCAGCCCCTGCATAATCAAAAAGCTGGAATGGATATGCTCTATATTATCCCCGTTTTGCGTCGGCACATGCGCCGTCATCATCACATACATAATAGATACGGATACCAGATAAACCCCCAACGCCCCGAAAGCACCGAATTTATCTATAAGTGCATAAAAAGACCGGCCCATTTGTTTAATTCTTTCCATATTGCCAAACTCCCGTCTTTTCATCTTTTACACAATCGCGTCGGATATATTCTTTTTTCAGGCGATATAATCCGCGCGGATATTCAAAATAAACCTCTTTCTGAAGTTCAAAATTCCATTTTCCGTCGTTGACGATTTCCGTCGGCTCATATAATTTATCCAGCACCTCCTTATTAAAGGTATAAATTGTTTGCTCTTCATCAAAAAAACTCTTTATATCATCAACCCAGATAAACTTAGGGCGATATTTTTGGATAAGCGCACCATAATCATCATAATCATGCAGCCCGATTTTTGCACCGACAATCGACAGACGCCCCGGAATAAACCAATAATATTCCGGAGTTTTGCTAAACAAAAACAAAATTCCACCATTGCCTGTTAAAACATAATCGCACCGGTTTGTTTGTTCCCACAAATACTCCAAAACCGTCTTGTGATATTTATAAACAATATCATTATAAAAGCACATACCCATATAAATAAGATAACACTGTATCTCCACAAACACGATAAGCAGCAGGATTTTCCATTTTTCTGCCAATTTCATGACACCGGCAGCAGCTAACGGAACGGCAAAGAAATACGCTTCGTAATAGTAATAAACATGTGGGGAAAAATAAAAGACCTTGCTGGCATAAATAAGTACAAACAGCCACACCCAGCAACGAAAATACCGCCCCATATATTTATACAGGGCAATTCCCGAAAATATCGCCGCGCCAAACATAATATTGGCAATATCCCAAGCTCTGTTTATACGCCTGTCGCCAAATAGATCCACCATCTCCCGGTTAAAAGCAAAATTCATTTGATAGTAAACATCCCATAAACCGGCAGACCATAAATACAAAGCAAGGCACGCCGCACTGGCCAGCGGAAAAATAATGGCTGAGCCAAAATCGCGCCATTTCATTTCCCGCGTATAAAGAAGCCAGCCAGACCAAACCGCAACCAATGGAAAATAAAACAACGCCTTTTGGCAAAACAAAAAAGCAACCCAGAAAGCGGCATACGAAAAAATCAAATCGCGGCGTTTCTTATCGCGCATATAGCAAAACAGATAATATATGCCCGCCATAACGCAGGTAAACATATAATTATCCGGCTTGAAATAAACATAATACAAAAATATTCCGGGCGCCAGCAGCATCAACACGGATAACAAAGCCGCCGTCCGCCCGCTTAAAAACTCCGTAATAACTTTATATAAAAAAACAAGCCCTATAACAAAAAACAAAAAAGTGATATAATTAACGACTCCGAATACATGAATATTTCTCTCAAGTAAACCTACAACCGGAGCAAACAAATACCATAACAGAGGATGATGATGTTCAAAAAAATCACGATACGGCACAGCCCCCTGATGGACTAAAAAACTGGCCTGGATATGTTCGGCAATATCGCCTTCCGCCCACTCAAAATACACTGTAGCAAGGCTGACAAGCCCCAATATCACCAATAAATTAACAAACAGGGTAGCATCAATCCATATCGGAAAGCGCCGCCACACCGTCTGCCAAATATTTTCCAGTCCGTGTTTCACGTACCCCACCCTCTTGCTAGCGCCATTTTTTCACCGCGGCAATATGGCGATGATACATTTCGCTGTCCGCAATATCTTCTACCTCAACCGGAAGTTTGCTGCGCCAATTCGGATATAAGGGCACATCTGTCCCCGGCAGGTTTTGTATCTTCTCGGATTGGAAAATATCTTCCGGCTGCAACATAAACACTTCGCTGTTGGATTTTGCCATATAGGCATGAACAGCTTCTTCAATCCCCTCCGGATAGCCGTCGCCGTAAAGATAATCAGATTTTCTCAACCGGTCCGCCGGCCATACGCCCTCGCCGTCCAATGCCTGCAGCAAAAGCCATCGTTCATGCTCACGCCAGTGATACCCGTTCTGCATTTCCTCTTCGGTATATAGGCCCAACTCATGCATCAAGCCGATTTCCCTGGCATACCACCAGGCTTTTAACGGCGGCATATCATGTGTCCCGACTGAAGCGAAATAAGCACGCTCATATTCTTCCGGCTTTTTCATTGTGCCGTTTTCATCTTTACGTTCAACCCACAACACGCCGAGAGAATAAATATTACGTTCCCGGAGCATATCCTGAAAACCGTCCGACACATTGCCGATACATTCGCCGACCACGACACATTTGTTCAAATAGCTTTCCAGCGCCAAAATATTGAACATATCCTCGGCATTATACATCAGATACGTTCCTTCTTCGCCTTTGTCGGGAATCAAATACAAACGTGAAAGCCCCATCACATGGTCAATCCGAACAGCTCCGGCATAACGCATATTGGCGCGCAAAATACGGATAAACGGCTTATATGCCCGTTCTTTGAGTTCAAAAGGGTTAAACGCCCCCAACATCCATTTCTGCCCGATGGGAAAGCTGTTATCCGGCGGCGCCCCTGCACCGCTGTCTTGCATATAAAGATACTTATCGCCCCACACTTCGGCACTGTTTTTGGAAACGCCTACCGGCAAATCCCGATAAAGTCCGACAGCCAGGCCGCGTTCTTTTATTTTAGTAAAAACTTCCTGCAGCTGCCTGTCTGCCTCAAATTGTAAAAATTTGAAAAAATCTATCTCTTCGCTGTGCCCGGCCACAAATTTTTCCATTTCGTTGCCCATAGACATTTTATCAATGCTTTTAACTTTTTTTTGCCCGTTCTTTTGGGCATTGTGCCTCATTTCTTCATACGCCTGAAAAACAGCCAGCCTCTGCAATTCTCCCGTATCATTCGCCGCAAATTCTTCAAATTTTTTGTAATAATCGGATTTGCGTTGCTTCATCACCCGTGCAAAAATACGCCGCAAAGCCTTTATCTTCGCCGTATAAACTGTCGTATAGTCAATATTTTCGCTTTCCCTGGCCGTGGCAATTGCCGCCTCGTCCTTATCCTGCGCCTCATAAAAAGGCACCCTTTCCACATCAATATAAATCGGATTTAAAAATAAACGGCTGACCGATGCATACGGGCTGGCACATTCGGGATAATCATGCTGTAACACATTAAGCGGGTTAAGCCCGATAATATCGCCGCCGCTTTGCGCCAAAACATCAACCATCCGGCTCAAATCCGTAAAATCACCCACGCCCCAATTCCGGCGGCTTTTCAGCGAATACAGCTGCAGCGCAAAGCCAAACAATTTATCTTTGCCTTTCTTATCCAACCCATAACATGTACACGGAGCCACCGCCAATATGGTCTTATATGTAGCTTTGGCCGTTTTAACATCTATGTCATAATATCCGGGCGCCATATCGGCGTCAATATCATAGCGCAATTTAACATATGACGTACGAGATTCTTGCCTTTTCTCCATTTCGGTCAAACACCCCGGCAACGGTTGAAAATCTCCGCTTCCTTCCGGCGCATAAAAAAAAGCTGCTCCGCTCTCGGCTTCCTTTTCCGTCAACACGATATCAATATTTTTATTATCTGTTTTTCGCACATACACCACGTCCAAAGCATATTGCCAGCGCTTTTTTTCTATCCTTTCCAAAGACTTGCGGATTTCCTCGTCGTTTTTGGCATGATAGCCGAGGCTTTCAATAAAAAAGCGCACCAAGTCATCGCTGGCTTCTCGGGTTTTAACAGAACCGCATGTATATGTAAAACGGGTACAAACGCCCAATTTTTCCGCCAAAACGTCTAAAATTCCGCTCATAAATCTCTCCCTATTTCTTTATTTCAAAACACAACACCGACCACGCCGGAACCCATATTTCGGCAGCCGAAGAGCAATTTTCAGTTTCAAATTTTCCCGAACTGTCCAACAGCAGATTCCATTTATAAGATTTCTTAAAATGCGGCAATTTCCATTTCAAACTGTTGGCCTGTGCGTTCAAAATGACCATAAACATTTTTTCCCTTGCCGCCACTACATAAGATAACGACTTGCGATTCGCCTGATACCAGTCATTTCCGGAAAATTCCGTTCCCTTTTCGGTAAACCAGGCCAAATCTTTTGTCCCGTTTTTATCAATAGCCGTTCCGGTAAAAAAGTTCTTACGGTTAAAGACCCCCATTCTTCTCCGCAGCCGTATCAAATTTTTGACAAACCGCACATTGGCAATTTCTTCGGAACCGATGGCATCCCAAACCAGATAAGATATAACGTTATTCTGGCAATAGGCATTGTTATTGCCGAACTGTGTATTCATAAACTCATCGCCGGCGCGCAACATCGGCGTACCGAAAGAAAGCAATAATGTGCTCATCATCGCCCTCTGCCGCTGTTTGCGGTTTTCTAAAATGTCTTTATTATCGGTCAATCCTTCAAAGCCGGAATTATAACTCCAGTTGGCATCGGTACCGTCGCGGTTATCTTCGCCGTTAGCCTGGTTATGCTTATGGTTATAGCTAACCAGATCATACAGTGTCATACCGTCATGCACGGCCAGATAATTAACGGAACTCCAGATTGTCCGCTGGCTCGGTCCGAAAATATCGCTGGATCCCGAAAGCCTGCTGGCTAATTCTCCGATTTGCCGGTCATCGCCGCGCCAGAACCTCCTGACAACATCGCGATAACGGTCGTTCCACTCCATGCTGCCGGGCGGAAAAGCGCCCAGCTGATAACCGCCTATGCCGACATCCCATGGCTCGGCAACCATTTTAACCAGTTGCAAAACCTCATCTTGCCGCACGGACATCATAAAACCGCTGCTTTGGCTGAACTCCTGCTTAACACGCGCCAGCGAAGTTGCCAAATCCAGCCGGAATCCGTCCACATGCATTTCCTCCACGAGATAACGCATTGAATCCATCACCAGCGTCAGGACATATGGATTCTGCAAATTAAACGACGCGCCGCAACCGGTACTGTCATAATAGTAACGCTTGTTGGTGCCGTCCAGAGTATAATAGCTTTCGTTATCTATGCCGCGATAGCAGAGTGTCGGGCCCAAGTGATTGCCTTCCAGCGTATGGTTATACACCATATCCAAAATAACTTCCAACCCGTTTTCATGAAACCTCTTTACCATTTTCTTAAAATTGCTGATATCGGCATTCACCATATAGCTTGGTTCCATCGCAAAGAAATTCAGCGTTTCATACCCCCAAAAATTCTCCTTTTGCCCGGCGCTCCGCTCTGCCATAAAAGCATTAACCGGCATCAGCTCCACCGAAGTAACGCCCAGCCACTTCAGATAGCCGCAAACGCTGCGGCTGGCCAGACCGGAAAACGTTCCCCTCTTGGCATCCTGAACTTTCGGATGCATGCGCGTATACCCTTTAACATGCAGTTCATAAAAAACGGTCTTTGCCGCATCAACCTGTGGCGGCACATCTCCTTCCCAGTCAAAATCGCTGCTGTCCGTTACCACCGACTTCGGAACATACGGCGCACTGTCCAGCGTGGAAAAAGAAAGATCCTTATCCGGACTATCAACATCATAGCCGAATATGGCTTTATGCCAAAGCAGCCGGCCAACCAGCTTTTTCGCATAAGGATCCATCAACAGCTTATTTGGATTAAACCTTTTCCCCTTCGCCGGTTCATACGGCCCGTAAACACGATAGCCGTAAACCTGCCCGGGTTGCACCCCTTCAAGGTAAATATGCCAGATATTATTCTCACGCACGGGAAGCTCATATCGCGCCAGCTCTTTAACGCCGCTCTTATCAAACAGGCATAGCTCAACCTTTGTTGCGCCGGCCGAAAACAAAGCAAAATTAACACCCCACTCGTCAACGGTTGCGCCCAGCGGATAAGCGCGCCCTTCCCATACTCTGATATCTGGCATATACCCTCTCTCTAAATTTTAAGACACCTGACAACCGTTTATCTGATACGTTTGATGACAATGGTTGACAACGGCGGCAGGACAACATTGATGGAATGCGGACGACCGTTGGCTCCCTCGTCGGAGGCATATATCTCGCCTTCGTTCTTAACGCCACTTCCCCAATAGTTTTTATCATCGCTGTTAAAGATTTCCTGATAAACGCCGCCATCCGGAACACCGAGTCTGAAATCATGTCTGACCACCGGTGTAAAGTTGCTGATGACAATCATATAATTATTATAATCATGTCCGCGGCGGATATAAGAAATAACACTGTCATTGGCATCGGCATGGTCAATCCATTCAAAGCCTTTGCTGTCAAAATCTTCTTCATAAAAAGCAGAATTTCCTTTGTACATCAGGTTCAAATCGCGCACGCAGTTTTGCATTCCTTTATACATCGGATATTGCAGCAAATGCCACCGCAGGCTCTCGTTGGAATTCCATTCCCAATCCTGCCCGAACTCGCACCCCATAAACAACAGCTTTTTGCCCGGATGTGTCCACATAAACCCGTAATAGGCACGCAGATTGGCAAACTTCTGCCATTCGTCGCCCGGCATCTTATACAGCATGGAGCCTTTGCCGTGAACCACTTCATCATGTGAAATCGGCAGGATGAAATTTTCATTAAATGCATACAACAAACCAAACGTCAGTTTGCCGTGTTCATATTTGCGATATACGGGGTCTTTGCTGATATATGTCAGCGTATCGTTCATCCATCCCATATTCCACTTAAAGCCGAAACCGAGCCCGCCCATAGATGTCGGACGCGATACCATCGGCCACGCCGTTGATTCTTCGGCGCAAGTCATAATGCCGGGACAAGTGCCATAGCACAATTCGTTCATCTTACGGATAAACGATATGGCCTCCAGATTTTCGTTTCCGCCATAAATATTCGGTACCCATTCGCCGGGTTTGCGGGAATAATCCAGATAAAGCATAGACGCCACCGCATCAACACGCAGCCCGTCAATATGATATTCTTTCAGCCAATACAAAGCGCTTGAGCACAAGACATTGCTGACTTCTGTCCGCCCGTAATTGTAGATTTTCGTTCCCCAATCTTTATGCTCGCCTTTGCGCGGATCGGCATGCTCATAAAGATGTGTGCCGTCAAACTCTACCAGCCCGTGGCCGTCTTTCGGAAAGTGTGCCGGCACCCAATCCATAATGACGCCGATATTGGCCTGATGGAATTTATCAATCATATACCGGAAATCATCAGGATTACCGAAACGCGACGTCGGCGCAAACAAACCGGTTACCTGATATCCCCACGAAGCATCAAGCGGATGTTCACAAACCGGCAAAAATTCAACATGCGTAAATCCCATATTCATAACATAGGGGACCAAGCTATCGGCAAGTTCGCGATACGTCAAAAATTCGCAACCGTCTTTCCCTTTTCTGCGCCATGAGCCGAGATGGACTTCATAAATGCTCATCGGGCGGTCAAAACTGTTGTAAGATGCACGATACTGCATCCAATCATTATCTTTCCATTTAAAATGGTTCAAATCATAAACAATGGAAGCCGTCCTCGGACGCACCTCGGCATAAAAAGCCATCGGGTCGCTCTTTGTCAGGATATACCCTTCATGTGTTTTGATTTCGTATTTATAAAGTTCGCCTTCTCCGATGTTCGGGATAAAGATATCCCACACGCCGCAATTATAATGCTTGCGCATAACATTTACGCGTCCGTCCCAGTTGTTAAAAGCGCCGACAACCGAAACGCGTTTAGCGTTCGGAGCCCAAACCGAAAAAGCGACACCCTTCACGCCGTTTAACTCCAGCAAATGCGCACCGAGTTTTTTATACAGGTCAAGATGGTTTCCCTCGGCAAAAAGATATTCGTCAATATCGCCCAGCGTAGAAGGGAAAGAATAGATATCCTCTTCCTCATACGTTTCATTTTTATCATTGGTAACTCTGAATTTGTGTTTAAAATTTTCCGTATTCATAACACCGAGATTTATCTGGTAAAAACCTCTGTCGTCCAGTTTTGTCATCATGCCCAGCGAATTGCCGTTTCCGTCCAAAAGCTCAATAGACTTCGTTTTCGGCTTATAAGCGCGGATAAAGACTTCCTTGCTGCCTTTATCGCGATGAATGCCCAGCACGGCCATTACATTTTCATAATCACCGTTAATAATGCATTCCATTTCTTTTTGTGAAAGCAGATTTTTCATATTCTTCCCGTTGCAAGAACTCAATACCGCAAAATTCTGCGGCTGTCCGTTTTTTTCAGATTTTACAGTTTGATTTTGAACTGTGCTGGCCATAACTATAACTCCAATAGATAAACAAAAAATACATCACTGGATATGTATAAAACAAAACAAAAAAATTGCAAGAATTTTGTCGTTGATTTCCTCTGTTTACAAAACATTTTTTCTTTTAAAAACAACAAGCTTATGTTTTAAAAACACTTTTGCTTTTCTCTGCGCCTAAATAGCTTCGTCTTTTCTTTCGCACGCGGAAAAAATATTTCACATTTTTTCCGGCATCGGATATCGTCTCTTATATAATCCGGCCGTCTGCTTTTTGCGATATGTTTTTTGCACAAGAAACGAAAAAAATTTTTTTTTATTTTTTTTTGCTTTTTTTGCCGGACGCCCGCCGGAAACTGTCTTTTTTTTCGCTCTTCTTTTTAACTTAAAATTAAAAAAATTAAGGCGCTAAAACAAAATGTTAACACCGTACACAACAAGTCGTCAGACAGATATTTCGGGTACATTTTAACAGCTTGAAAAAATTTTATTTTTCCTGTTTTTTTTAATCTTTTTTTAATCTATTTATGTATATACAATGACTAACAACAACAAACGATGAAATTCGTATTTACAAAATAAAAATTATATTTATACTTAACCTTGTTTTATAACACAAATTATTTGGAGAATTGATATGACATTCAATGAAAACTTAATCAGAGAAGCTGCTTACTACAACTGGCAGAATGCAGGCTGCCCTTTTGGCCAGGATGAAAAATTCTGGAATATGGCAATTGAGCAGATTTATGGCTCAAAGGCTACTAAATCCTGCTGCAGCTCTTCTTCTTCTTCCAAGAAGACGGCTTCTTCCAGCAAAAAAACTTCTTCTTCTTCTAAATCAAAATCCAAGAAGTAAGATGTGCTGAAAAGCAAAAAAAAGGACCACCTTGACCAAGGTGGTTTTTTTATATTTCTTCTAACGCACCACATTTTTTCTCCGGTGTATTTTTTCTGGCAACGTTTTTATGGTTCTCCGTATTTTTTATGTTTGCCCATATTGAAAACATGCATCTTTGCCGGCAACAGTCTTAAAAATTCGCCCTTATTTCTGCACATTCTGCCGCCCGGATATTTTTTTGCAGTTTTTCAACTGCCGCGTTTTGGCGTTTACTTAATATTAAAATATCCCGGCTACACTCTTTTATACGATAAGAGAAAAACAAAATGGAAAACTGCAGGATGAAAAGTTCAAACCCGTTAAAAAGGCTGGATATAGCCTGTTTTTTACGTTCACAGCTGTATCTGGCTCCGGTTCTGCTGCTTTTTTATCAACAAAACGGCCTGAGCATCGCCGACTTCGTCCTCTTTCAGGGTATTTTCCAGCTGACCGGGATTTTATTTGAAATTCCCTGCGGCTACATTGCCGATGTCATATCCAAAAAGAAAGTCCTGATTCTGGCCTTTTTTTGTTTTTTCATGCGAGCAGTTTTATGGCTGGAATTTTCGGGTTTATACATCGTCCTTCTGGGCGAATTGTTCAATGCCCTGTCCCGTGCCTTTCTTTCCGGTGTATATGACAGCTACATATATGATTATCTGAAAAACGAAAACCAAACAAAAAAAATGTTAAAAGAATGTGGCAAAACCAATTTTGCCATGTCCTCCGGAGCAATGTTTGCCGCTGTTTTCAGTGCTGTTTTATACGACAATTTCGGCACCGTCGTTTTGCTTTCGCTGGAACTGGTTTTAACCCTCATCAGCATCATACTGTTGACAACATTGCCCAATCCGCCTTCAGCGCGGCCGCACGCCCAAACCTTAAAAGAAAAATTTATTGAAATTAAAGACACGACCATCGCCACCGTCAAAAACCCAAACATCAACATTTATATTTTATACTCGGCGCTTTTATTCTCCACTACTTCGCTTTTCTGTTGGTGTTTCCAGCCTTTGCTGACCCTTTCCGCCGCACCTGTTTTGATGTTCAGCTCCATTTACGTCATCAACCACGCCCTGCGGGCCGGATTCTCTTATTACGTCAACAAGCTGCAAAAATTCTTCGGTTTCAACCGCCTTCTGGTCGTAACCACTTTTCTGTGTTTATATTCTTTTGCCTGCATGGTTCTGAGTTTTTATTTCAGAATGCCGAATATTGCCATTACCTGTCTGATATTTGTCTGCATCGGCATCGGTTTCCAACTGGCTTTTGCCATTGCCAACATCAACCACATCCACCAATACGCCAATGAAGAAACCAGAGCGACAATCTCCTCGGTAAATAATATGCTCCAACAAACCCTGTCCGGCATCTCTCTGATATGCTTCAAATTTGTCATTGAACCGGGGGATAACATTCCCGGCCTGAGTTTTTCCGCCGCTTTTCTGCTGTTCGGGCTGTTCTATATGAGCCTGTTTACCGTACTTTCTTATATAATTTTTCATCGCCATCCGGAAAAGAATTAGCCCGGATAAGCCATAAAAAAACTCACGGATTTCCCTCTGCCTTTAACGAAATATAAAGTAATGTCTGCTTTAATGAATGCAAACATTTAACCAGCTTAAGGAATATCGGATGTCTGCTTGGATTATTTTTCTCATCATTGCGTTAATATGTTTCATCGCTGAAATATATGCACCGACAATGTTTTTTATGAATTTTGCCCTTGCCGGGGTTGTTTGTGCCCTGTTGGGTCTGCTGACGGATAATTATAACATTTTGATACCGATTTTTACCATCTTATCCATCATCTTCATTCTGTTCTTGCGCCCGTTGCTTAACATTAATCCCAAACGCGACAAAGAACATAGTTTTGAATCCCAATATATCGGCAAAATCGCCACAGCCACCACGGATATCAATGCTTTTTCTGGACGTCTTAGCATCTATGACGAACAGTGGGAAGCACGCACAACTGATGAAAACGCGGCAGAAATCAAAAAAGGAACCAAAGTAAAAATCATTCGCCACGATGATTTGACCATGTATGTTGAAAAGAAAGGAAAGAAATAATGGAAGTCGTATTATCCCTTTTGCTCCTGGCCGGCATTTTATTTGCCATCAAAGGCTGCATTATCGTTGAACAGCAGGAAGTCATCATCGTCCAGCGTTTGGGCAAGTACAAAGAAACCCTGACTGCCGGTCTGAACTTCATCGTCCCTTTCATAGATTCGCCGAAAGTTTTTTATCAAAAAGTCAATACGGGCGTTGAACGTGACGGCAGAAGCTACAGTTACATTCACAAAACCTACCGGCTGGACTTGCGTGAAACGGTATATGACTTTCCGCGCCAAAACGTTATCACCAAAGACAACGTTTCCATCGCCATCAATGCTGTCCTTTATTACCAGATTATCAATCCGGAAAAAGCCGTTTACGGCGTTGAAAACCTGTCGGAAGCAATTGAAAAGCTGACCCAGACCACCCTGCGCCAGCTCATCGGAAAAATGGAATTGCAGGAAACCCTCGTTTCGCGTGATAAAATCAACGACGAATTGCGGAGCATTTTAGATGCAGCTTCTGACAAATGGGGCGTAAAGGTCAACCGCATTGAATTGCAGGATATTATGCCGCCGAGCGACATTCAGGCCGCCATGGACAAGCAAATGAAAGCCGAGCGTGAAAAGCGCGCCATGATTTACGAAGCCGAAGGCCAGAAAGAATCAGCCATCCGCATTGCCGAAGGCGAAAAAGAAGCGGCCATCCGCCAGGCAGAAGGCGCAAAAGAAGCCGAAATTTTACGCGCAGAAGGCATCGCCCAGGCTCGTAAAATAGAAGCAGACGCCGAAAAGGAAGCGATTCACCGCATCATAGAAGTTCTGTCTTCCAAAGGGCAGGCTGACAAATATCTGATTGCGATGAAATATCTTGAAACCCTGAAAGATATCACATCAGGCAAAGATAACAAAATCGTCTATATGCCCTATGAAGCCAGCGCAGTTTTAAGTTCCATTGACGGCATCAAGGAATTATTATCCGCGCATAAGAACATATAAAAACGCGCAACAGCACACGGCAACTGAAAGGTATAAAATGTTTATATTGTTAACCGTTGGAATTTTCATCTTAAAATTTCTGGCCGTCGGCGTTGTCGGATTATTTTTTGCCGAAGATTTGGAGTTAACAAAAGAAGTCGGCGGCTCAATATATTCCGTATATTTCACCCTCGGTGCCGGTGCATTTGTTGCGCTTTTTCTTTTTGCCTTAGGCAAAAGGCTGTTCTGGCTGATAGTCTTTGCCGTCCTTGCTTTTTCATATTTCGGAATGTACCACGAAGTGCCGGAAATAGCGGAAATACATCGGCAAAACGATATAAAAAGCCGTTATTTCAAAGACACGGATACTTTTTTTGCCCGTATGGAAGATGTCTTTAACGCCATCAATAAAAAATAAAGCCAAAGCTGTCTTTTAAGATAGCATCAAACAACCGTTAAGGCAAAAAGCTTCAGCCGCCCGGCAAAAGATTCCCTCTGCCTTTTTCTTAAAATTCCAATCCAAAAAGCATTTGCCTTATTTATAAAAATATGTTATCCTGTATAGCAATGAGATTTTAAGCGGAGAAAATAAAAAATGAAAACATACACCATGGATCAACTTGTAACTTTTAATTCGGAACAAATTGACCAAATCCAAAAATCCATTGACAACGACGCCCTCGCCTATTTGGAAGAACAAAACGCCGGCCTTTCTTTTTTAAGTGCAAAAGACCGTATGTATCTGGAAGAATACTACACCGACACGATGGAAAAATACCGCCTGCTGTATGAGGCTATCGTTTCCGGATTTTCCACCACCCATAATGCCGGCTTTCCGGAAAATATATACAATATCAATTTAAAAGACGGCAGCATAGAAACAGACCGCAACGGGCGGCACATCAGCTATTCAACCGAAATTCTGGCGCCTTGCACCACAGCCATGCTCCATTACATCAACAGTGAATGCAACAACGTTTTCGTCATTATTCCCCCGATAAAAGGCATAGAACGCACCATAGAAAAATTAATGACGGAATGCCATCGCGAATATAATGACGAACGCAAACAAAAACTGCAAAAATTTGAACAGGATTCGTTTGAAGACGAACCGGAACTCCCTTTCCCGCTAACCCCAAGAGCCAGACAAACCTGCGCCACGGCCGTCGCCTTAAACGCCCGCAAAAACGAACTCGCCACAGATAATATTCTGCTAGATATTGCCCGGACAGAAATATTGCCGCGTGACATTTACCGCCTGTCCATTACATCAAAATATCCCGGAGATTTAGAAGAACTCATCCGCGAGTTGGAACAAAAATTCCCTCCTTATATCAGATTTGAAAAAGGCGAACGCAACCTCTACAAAAAGAACTTAAGTGAAAATACCCGCAACTATTTTGACATAAAAAAGATTGCCCGCATCACCATTCCAAACAGCGACCGCACTTTCTGCATTGAATTTCAATTTAAGCAAACCAATATGTTCTTTGCCCATATCCGTTCGCACAGTGCCTATGAAGAATTTCGGATTCTGGAAGCTAAATATTTGGCACTAAAAGAGGCAGAAAACAAAAATAAAACCCAAAGCGGCAAACAAAAGCTGCAGCAGCTGAAAAAACAATGTGAAGAAAAGAAAGAACTTTGTTTAAAAATCCACCGCAACGCCGTCCACCAAAGCAATCTGTATTTAATGCACAAACTGCTCTGGCTGGACGACAACGCACACGGTTTGCGCCGCCATCCCGAATACCCGGACGGAAAGTTTAAACACTCCATAGAAATCCTAAAGAAAAACTACATTATTGAAAGCTACGAGCCATTTGACGGTGCGACGGCCTTTGCCACTTCGCCCGACGAATACCTCAACAAATCCTACTATCTGAAAATGATAGGGCTGTTACCGGAAAGCTTTGACGAACTCGGCAAAAACGCTAAAGAACACATCAACAAAACCTGGAATTCGCTAACCCCTGCCGACATCAAAGATTTCTCGCGCATTACCGGTACGGCGCTCAAATACCAGGATATCGTCCGCGACATTCAAAAACAGCGCCGCATGATGGATCCGGCAGCATTGCTGACCGTTTTTGCCCAAAATGAACGTTGAGCACAAAATTTTCAATACTGTTTTTTTGGTTGACTGTTGCAATACAAGCGGTATATACTGCCGCTTGTATAAATATTTTTATGAACCGCTTAAATTTATGTATTATGGAAGAAAAAGTATCCGCTAATCAGCACACGGCGAGTTTCCCGTTAAAAATCTTAATCCAAAAAGCAGACGGATCGTTTGTTCAATCCGAAACGCCGGTCAAAAACGGTATCTACCTTGGCTTCTGCATCAAAAACCGGGCATGGCTGTTAAGAAAAATGCCCACGGAAGCATGTCCGCCCGCAGTGTTTATCCAAGCGCTCGCTAACATGACTGGGTTGCCTTTATGCTATCCTGACGAAAAAGATTTTAACAACCTTGCTTCTGCGTCAGGCGATGTAAAAAAAACCTTTGACCTGTTGCAAAAAATCCAAGGCACGGCTTCTCTTTGGCGCATCAGCAGTTACAATGCCGCCGAAAAAGAAACCCTGCAGCATTACTTGCAAAACGAGCAACACGGGTTCATCCGGCTGGCCATTAACTTGGATAAGATGTTCTAGCTGCATCTTTTGTTTATGCGGATAAGTTAAACGTTTTCCTTACAAGGAAAACGTTTTTTTATGCTCATACAACAGCGCCTTTATCCCTTCAAAAAAGCACGGCCGCCATCCCGGCACAACAAAGAAGATACGGCCAGGCAAACCAGACCGTTGCATATAAACACTTTATCCACCCCATAGATATCAGCCGGAATGCTGAAACAGGCAATTCCAAGCGGCAAAGCTGCCGCCGTAACAAACTGGACATAGCCAAACATCCGCCCGTACATTTCAGCCTCTGTCCGTTCCTGTACCAGGGTTGTAATCGGCGTATTGTAACAGGGAACGGATACGCCCGCCAAAAAGTTGATGCACAAATACGCCCCAAAAGCCGGAACTACACCCAATCCGGCCATAAAAAAGCCATAAAATGCCGCCGCGGCAAACATCAGATAAATTTTCGCCACCCTTTTCCCCAATCCTGCCGCCGCCATGCCTCCGATTACCATGCCCAGGCTGTACACTGCCTCTGCACCGCTGAGCAACCGCACATCGCCGCCAAACTTGGTAGTGACCAGCAGCGGATTAAGAAACGCCGACGGGCTTATAAGAAACAAAACAACAAACTGAAACAGCAGCAAACGACGCATAAAAATATCTTTCCGCAGAAAAGCATATCCATCTTTCATTTTTTGCCCAAAGCTCTTCATTCGGGAACTTTTCTGTTCCTCTTTCACAACCGGCCGAACCTTTATAAACAGCAAAATTGCCACGCCGGCAACCGCCGTAACAATATCCGTCAGCAACACCGCCGTAAAAGACAGATAATTCAACAACACCCCGCCGGCCAATGGCGCCAACAACATCATGCCCGAATTAAGCGCTGCATTAATTCCGTTTACTTTCATAAGCTTATTTTTATCGGCAAGCTGCGGCAGCATAGCATTGACTGCCGGCATCTGTACACCGGTTGCCAGCGCCCGGATAACCAGTACGGCAAAAATAACCGGCATTGATTCCCGGCCGAGATAAAACTGCCAGGCCAACCCTGCCGTTGCCGCCGCCGTCAACATATCCGCCGCAACAATAACCTTTTTCCGTGAATATCGATCAATCCACACACCGGCAAAAACCGACACCGCCAATTGCGGCAAAAAGCCGGATATAGCAGAAACCGCCAACATTGTCGCCGATTCTGTAACCAGCGTCACATACCATACCACGGCAAACTGGACAATCAGCGACCCGAACAGTGAAACCGTCTGCGCTCCCAAAAACCATATAACCGTATGTTTTTCAATTTGCCGCACCATCACATCAACACCATAAAAATATGCCGATTACGGACGCGGTACCCCGTCCCAGTTTTTGCCGTTGACCAACAGATGTCGCACAAACGGCCGCTGCCCTTGGCGATACGAAAACACCATCTCTGCGACATTATGGCTGTTTTGAATATCCTGTTCCAGCGCTTTGGCATATTTTTCCGGCACATAAAAGCGCCCGGTCTTCAGTGCTGAAAAATCAGCCTTGGGGCAGATATTATCCGCAAACTGCCCGCAATCCGTCGCTTCCCAATCCAATTCATAGCGTATATAATGCCCCGCCAGCAAATCCCTGGGATCATAGCCGCGCAACCGTATTTTGACCGACACCCCCGCCGCACTCTGCCATACTAAATAGGCTATCAACCCCGCCATCAAAAACACCGGCAGCATAATCAAAACCGTATTCTTCAACTTTTCAGACATGTTTAATCCCCTTACATGCAAATTGAACCGCCCTGGGTGCGCATCCGAGCAGCAACAATAGCACGCTGCCGCCGATAATCAGCCCGACCCCGGTTTCAAACAATCCGAGCGTATTACCCAGGTTAATATACAGCATCATCACCAGCCACCCGGCAAATTTAACATTCCGTCGCAGCAATTGTCCGTTTTTATACCGCCAGAAAACAAAGGATAAAGCCAACAACAACACAACCGCCCGCCCCAGACGGCACAACCCGTCATAATTATCAAACCCAGCAACTAAAATATATAACGCCAGCGATAAATAAAAAACAAATACCGCCTCTTTTTTCAAGATTGTGCCAAACGCCGCACCACGGACACATCTCTCCAATCCATAGCCGATTCCGGCCAGCCCCAAAAATAACAACAATATAATCTCCGGCACCCAATGCCCAATTTGCGGATGTTCTGCCAGCCATCCGCTTAAATTATCTGCGGCATAACAAAACGCCCACCCCAAAAATAACGGCACCCAGAAATAAGAAACCATTTTCTGTTTAGGCACAAACAACAGGGGCAACGTCATCAACGCCCAAATCCCGAACGGCGTATATTCTTTCCCGCCACCAAGCTGAAAAACCTGAATAACCAGCCCGATACCCGCTCCGCACAAAAAGAACAGCCCCAACAGCATTTTCTCTGCCGATGCATGCCGTCCCTTGCTTTTCAGATAACATGTGGCTGCCGCCGTCCCAAACATCGCCACCAGTAAAAAGCCGAGTTTCACGGCGTCGCAAATATCATACCAATTTGCCGCCACCAGCGAAATCAGACCCAGCCCGACGGTAAAAATCCCTAACGCCGCCAGTGCCTTCCGTATTAAAGAAAAACTGCCCTTGCCGTCTTCGTAGTCTAAAATCTCCAGTTTCTGCGTCTGCGTAATAATTCCCGCCGCCACCAGCCGGTCTAATTTTCTTGCGCTAAACATCGCCAACTCCCCGTAATTATCTATTCGTTTCATCATAATTCGCAAAAAATAAATAAAGGGTAAACAGCCCCGATACCTCTTGCCCGATATATATGTCCGTTTTTCACACAACTTGCAACAACAAAAAAAACGGCGGTCAGAACAACCGCCGCTAAAAATGATAATGCAGATAAGCTTTCACAAAAAAAAGAAAACAACAAAAACATTACAATCGTATAATTGCCGAAAATTTTCACACAAAAATTCCCGGCCAGACATCTTCTTAGTTACGACTGCAAAGAATTACAAACGCTTTAAAAAGATGAAAAACATTACCAACACAAGTATAATGCCTTTACCGACAAAAGCGCAAAATATAATTTTGCCCTGTATCAATTTTTCGCCCATTTCCTCCCATTTTTCAATAGGATAATTCATTGTCTCAGCCAATTTTCGCTCTGCATCTTGCCATTTGCCATAATACAAACCTGCTTTTTCAACAGCAGCAATATCCCTGTCAAAATGTCTCAACTTTTCCCGATAGCTACCTTCAGAAACGGATTGCCCAATAGATTTTTCCAGATAAGAGCGTTTTTGTGCCAGAAGTCCTGCTTTGAAATGTTTGAATGCATCCACATTTAATGTAGAAACATCTACCTCTCGCAACTGAGCCGGACAAACCTTTAAAGCTCCGGCAAAATTGGTAAACGTTCGGGCAACCTCTGCTTTAGCCGCCGCCAGCATATTTTGCTTGCAAAGGGCAGCCCCTCGCGACAACCCCATCGCCATATCAAGTTGCAAAGCTTTTTCCTTTTCTGTAACCAGCCTGGCCTGTTCTTCTTGCATCTG
>CALXTP010000005.1 GCA_944391435.1 uncultured Alphaproteobacteria bacterium
CCGGCAAAAGCGTCATAGCCGCCCTCTTTGTCGCAAATAAAATCATCAGCGTATGCTTTTTGTGCTGCTTTCTTAATTTTTCGCCGATTGCAATTTTCCGTTCCGAATGCGATATTATCGGCAATACTGCGGTTAAACAAAATCGTGTCTTGCGGGATAAGGCTGATGGCGCGATGCAGGCTTTCCTGCGTAATTTGGGCAATATCTTGTCCGTCAATCAAAATTTGTCCGCCGTCAACGTCAAAAGCCCTCTGCAGCAAATTGATGAGCGTGCTTTTGCCGGCACCGGAAGCCCCGACAATCCCGACTTTTTCTCCGGCTGCAATCGTTAGGTTAAAATCTTTGAAGATTGGTTTTTTGCTTCCCTTATAAGCAAAATCAAGATGGCGGAATTCTATTTTTCCCCCTTTAACTTTGAGAGGTTTGGCTCCCTTGGCATCAACAATGCCGTGCGGATCGATAAAGGGCAAAAGGCCTTGTTCAACGGTTGCCATATTTTGTCTGTCCGTCTGCAGACCGGATTGCAATTCGGATAATCCGTTCAACCCCTGGGTTAGAGTAATCAATATAAACACGATATCTGCGCTGGAAACGGAACCTTTTTGCCAAAAGTAAACACTGGCGGTCAAAATGGAAAAAGACATTATGCTGGTTAAAACGCCGACGAGATTATACGCGCCCCAATGAACCAGAAAATTTTTCTTTTTAAGTTTATATTCCTGCGCAAAAAGGGTATGTAAATGCCGTTTTTCCGTCTCAATATTATCAAATTGCTTAATGGTCTGCAGGTTATTGACAACATCTAACATTCGCCCGCCTACAATAGCAGATATTTTTTGGCGGTCTTTCACCACGCGTGGCAGCAGCCGGAAAAGGGCTTTACCCGGAAAAATAACCAGTATCAGGCAAGACAGATAGCCCAGGCCGATAAACGGGGAAATAAGGGTTAACATAATGCATTTAACCAGGATGTCAAAAATTCGTCTTACATCGTTATAAAAGTTTTGCAGCATAAAAGGAAGGCTTTTAACCTGTTCCTTCTGCGTAATCAGCATACCACTTTGTTTGGAAATCAGATATTCATAGCTATGTCCGAGCAGATACGAAAACAAATCTTTTTCCATTCGGCTTTGGCAGGGAATGATAAAATGCACCTGGAAGTAATATCGTGAAAAAGAAGCGAAAATAATGCTGAAAAAGCCGCTTACTGCCAAAAGTATGATAAAGTGCACAGCCGTATCATAACTTTCAGGATTGTTAAGCTTAATGGCACCGGTAATATCCGCAAAAAAACGCACATTTAAATTGGTAAGTCCCGCCACAACTGCAGATAAAAGCAAAACGCAACACACCTGCCACTTGAACAAACGCAGATAAATCAGGCAAAACGGCCAAAACGTCTTTGGAAATGGTGTCATCTTCCCTCACAAAATACAATTCGTAAAAAAGATAAAACAAATAACTTATTTTTTTGTAAATAAAATAAGTTATTTAAGGCATTGTCCGCATTTTGAACAGCCGTTGCAGCAGATTTTGTACCCGCAGGTCTGGCACTGCTCGCCGAAAAATTTGACATACTTGTTGTCATCGCCGAACAGCCCGCCTTGCTCGCCGGCGGAAAGTTTAAAATCTATCGGTCTGCCGATATGTTGCAAACCGGACTTATATGCCATTACGCTTTGTAGCCGCTTGTTCGGTAGGTGGTAGGTCTTACCGTCTTTTACAAAATTTGTTCCCGTTTCCAAAAAGCAAAATGTAACATTTGCTGCCACGCATTCGTCATACAGTTGTTTCACCCATTCATAATAAAGCGGGCGTGAACCATCGTAATTTTCTCCTCCGGCGATAACCTGCTCAATTTGCCCGGCCGGAAGATAATTTTTCAGGCTGACGGCGCCGATATACGGTGCCACCATAAGGCCTTTATGTTTGAAAGGCAGCTCAAATAAAATAGGAATACGTTCATCGGCACGGCGTTGATTTTCGCAAGTAACGTTAAGAAAGACGTTTTCATATCCGTCGCTCCAGTCAGGCGGCAAAACAGATGCGATTCGTTCCGGCCGTTTGGTTATCAGCATAAAAGCCACATCGGAGCGTTTTTTCATAATTTTCCATGCGTCTTGCCGCCATTTATCGGCCTCTTCCAAGAAGAAATCGGATGTCATGCAGACACGGATATGCTCGCCGCTTTTAATTTTATAACGCCCGTTTTTATCTTTGCTTAAAGGATAATCAAAATTATTTTTGACTTTATAAATGCGTTGCCCGTTGCTGCCGCGCTGCTTATCAAGAAAATACATATAACAATGCTGGCAACCTTCGCTTTTTTTTACGCAGCCGTGCCACGGATTCCAAATATCGTGCATAATGTAGCTCAATACAATTTAATCAATAAAAACGCCTTATATAAGTATAGATCCAAAACATGGATAAAAGCAAATTTAAAATAAAAAAAGCAGCCCTAAAGACTGCTTCTTAACTGGCGGGAGCGACGGGGCTCGAACCCGCGACCCCATGCGTGACAGGCATGTATTCTAACCAGCTGAACTACGCCCCCATCAGAACAAAAGAACTTATAGCCAACAAAAAATATAAATGCAAGAGTTTTTTTCATATTTTTGTATTATTTTTCATTAAGCAATGCTTCACGAAGGGGTTGAGGAATTTTTATGCCTCTAACGGACGGATTTTGAACAATAAATTTTTCCCACATATCTGCGGAATAGGGCAAGCGCTGTTGCCGGTATTCTTTAACAATCCACAAACATAAATCTTGCCGGATAATCAGGCAATCGCCCAAGGTTTGCACGCTAAAATCTTTTTGTTGCACTTTTTCTGTTAAATTTAGCAAACTTTCGGCTTCCGGCGCATAATCATTGCCGCCGAATAGTCGGATAAGGCGGTTAAGAATATGAAATTTAAGTTCGTCGTGCCAGCTTAAAAACTCGGTGTAGTCAAAAGAACAGCCGGACTCCCCCCAGAAACGGACTTTAGTATTGATAACTTGGGCAATTGTATCTTCCAAAAAAGATTTTGTTCGTTGCAGATTATGTGTTGCCATAAAAATTTTAGCCGCATCAATACCGGTTGCCTCGGCCATAACAGGCAGGAAACGACGCATTTTAACCCGCAAAAAATCCATGCATTGATTCGATTCGTCTTCAATCCATGTTAGTTGTCTGGTTTGCAAATACTGTTTGAAATAATCAGGATTAACGGATAAAAACGGACGCAGCAACAAAATCCCGTCTTTCACGGAAACATCGTCCATTGCTGACAAGCCATAAAGCCCGCTTCCCCGCTGCAACCGCATTAAAAAAGTTTCAGCTTGATCAAATAAATGATGAGCCAAAACAATCGCTGCAATTTGGTGTTCTTGGCACCACTGGCATAAAAGCCGATAGCGGGCAATGCGTGCTTTTTCTTCAATACCCGTCGTTGGCTTTTCTCCCGACCATACCAGCGTATGGTGCTCAATATCATATTTGGCCGCAACGGATGCAACATAACGCGCCTCATCGGCAGACGTCGGCCGCAACCGGTGGTCTACGGTTAAGGCAATGAGACGGAGTTCCGGAAATTCTTCTTTTAACATCAGCATAACCGCCAAAGAATCAGCTCCGCCTGAAACACCGACAGCCAACGGCCTCGTCAAGTCAATATGATGATTGTTAAAAAAATCCCGAATTATTTGCACTCTAATGCCTTTGCTTCTTTTTGTGCCCTTTCGGAAATGGCAGAGCTTACTTTGTCAAAAACCGTCGGCAGATTAACAAAAGCCGTGCAAGCCTCGTCTTTTTTGCCTAAAGCTTTCATGGACAAGCCAAGTTTCAATAAACAGTCAGGCCCTTTGGAGCCGTTGGGATAGTTGCTGTATCCGTTCTTAAAAGCAACGGCCGCTTTTGCATATTTCTGCTGTTTATAATAAATTTCTCCAAGCCAATATTGGGCATTGCCGGCCAAATCTTCTTTAGGATAAGACTCTAAATATTGATTAAGCTTTTTTTCGGCAGCATCAAGCTTTTCACTTTTTAGGTCAGCCAGCGCCGTTTCATACAATTTTTTTGAAGAAACATTGTTTTCCTTATTAGCGGTTGCGGCTGGCTTTTTTTTCTCTGCTGTTTTGGTGGCCGCCTTTTTTGCCGCCGGGGCAGAAGTTTTTTTAGCTGCAGCATCTTGCTGTATGGCAATTTTGCGTCCCATTTGTTCAAATCTTAAATCAATATCTTTATTTATGGCTTCCACTTTCTGTTCCAGAGTTTTAATGCGATATTCCACATTTTCTACTTTGCCGGTCAAATCGCGGATAATTTGGTCATATTCGCCCAATCGCACTTGGACATTGGAAACAGATTCCTTCGGTGCGCTCAAATCACTTTGTTCTCTGTAAACCTGGCGCTGCAATATTTGCAAATCGTTTCGGATCTGTTCAATTTCATCTTGTAAAAAACCATCATCAGCTCGCGCAGAAAAAGCAAACAAGACAGACAAAATGCCGGTAGAAAACAAAAAAAGCTTTTTCATCAGTACCCTCATATAAAAAAACAATTCCTCTAAAATATAAAACAAATATTTTAGAACTCAATAAAAAAAACGTATCCTTGCGGATACGTTTTTATAAAATTGTCAAATTAAAATTACTTGCTTAATTCAACAACGGTTACGCCACGGCGGCTCTTTGCATAAGCTTCTTCCGTATCGCCGGGAACAGCATACTCTTTTCCGTAGGAAACGGTAGCAATTCTTTTAGCGCAAATGCCCTGGGAAACCAGATATTGCTTAACGGCATCTGCACGGCGTTCGCCCAGAGCCAGGTTGTATTCTGCGGTACCTCTTTTGTCGCAGTAACCCTGAACGACAACATTAACTTTGGAATTCTTCTTCAGCCAAGCAATTTGGGAATCCAAAGCAGCAACGGCTTCATTAGACAGCGTAGAACTGTCAAAAGCAAAATAGACGGTTGTTGTTGCGTCTTCTGCAAATTCGCGGGCAAGTTTAGACTGGCAATCGCTGCCGCCAAACCAGCTGCTGGTAGAAGAACAGCCGGACAACAATACAACTGCACAAAGCAAGCTAAAAAGTTTTTTCATTTGTTTTCTCCATATGGTTAAAAAAACGCGGTTGTTTATTGAGTAATCCCATAATCAACTAGACACCTATAACTTAGGCAACAAAAGTAAATTTTTCAATAACAAACTATACATTTTGTGTATAAAAAACTATACTATTTATGTATAAACCTTTTATCAGAAAGGGCAGCAACATAAAACTTTAGTTGTGTGAGGCATAATTATCCAAAACTTGTTGCTTTTGTGTTTCCAAATCAAAATTGGGTTGGATATTGAGCTGCGGTGCAATTTTTGTAATGATATTTCCTCCGGTCGGCACGGCGTTCCATCCTGAAGTAGTAAAATTAAATGTTTCTTTAATCGGTTTCGGGCTGTCAATAACCACGATAAGGGCATATTGGGGATTGGAAACAGGAAAAGCAGCAACAAAGGAAGCCATATTTTTGCCGCGGATGTATCGGCCGTTTTCAATTTTATTGGCAGTTCCTGTTTTTCCTGCAACATCATAACCTTCTACATTGGCATTCTTTGCCGAGCCGTAAATAACAACATCGCGGAGCAGTTTGCGCATATCCATTGATGTCTGCGTGGAAATGACACGCCGGCTTTGGCGCGGGGCTCCGTCGGCAACCAGTGTTGGAGGGGTATAAATCCCGCCGTTCATAACAGCGGCAAACGCGGTTAAAATATGTATGGGGGTTACGGATATTCCATAGCCGTAAGCTGTTGTGGCCACCGTATCATCGCGCCAATATTTTTCACTGCGGTGGATAGGGGTTCCTTTTTCATAAATTTCCAGGTTCTCTATTTTATTAAATAAGCCCAGGTTTTTCAAAAACTTGATCTGAAGTTCTTTTCCGACTTTAAGAGCCATAAGGGCGGAAGCAATATTTGAAGAATGGATAAGCGTTTCCCGCACATCAAGCCATTTTGGCGGCACACGATAGTCGGTAATGCGGTGTTTTCCCATTTTAAGCGGCTTTGTCGCATCAAAACGGTCGTTTATTTTGATTTTGCCGCTGTCAAGCCCCAAAGCCGTATTAAAAACCTTAAAAACGGAGCCCGGTTCATAAACTCCCAGAGTGGCAAAGTTAAATTTAATATCTTTATCCTTAAAATCCCGCCGGTTCAAATCATAATCCGGCACGGAAGACAGCGCAATGATTTCGGATGTGTTAATATCCATTAAGATGGCCGTTGCCCTTTCTGCCATAAATTTTTCTTTAGCCTTTAACAATTCGTTGCGGATAGTGTATTGGACGCCGAGGTCAATAGTCAGGCGCAAGTCTTTGGTGGATGAGCTCAGGCGGTCGTCTAAAGATTTTTCAAGCCCGGAAATGCCGTGGTTATCAATATCCGTCGTACCCAAAACATGAGCCAGCAATTCTTTTTGCGGATAAATGCGGATTTCGCTTTCGGCAAATTCCAGTTCCGGGAAACCAAGAGCGTTGACCTTGGCTTGCTGTTGCGGTGAGATATTGCGCTTAAGGTAAACAAAACTTGAATTGCGGGTTAATTTAATTAAAAAATCCTCATAACTTGTGTCCGGAAAAATCTCGGCAAGTTTTGCGGCAATAAGTTTGGCGTTGCTGACTTTTTTCGGATTCGTCTGCAAATTGACGGTTGGCAGATTCGTAGCAACAACAACCCCGTTCCTGTCGGTAATATTGGCGCGGTGTACCGGAAAAACCAATCCGGACTTGGGACGGTAATAAGAAAAAGCCTCACGTTTGAGTTGAATGCCGTCCACCAGGCAGACATTAAAAATACGGAAGACGATAACGGTGTAAATAAGCAAAAACAGGCCTATAATAATTATAATCCTGTTGCGGCAGACGTTAACTGCCTCGTCATCTGTTTCCCAACCGAAAATTCCCGCGGAAAAATAAATTTCTTTTCCCGGGGCATACGGATTTATATCTTTTTTACGCGATAAACTTTTCAGCACCTTTTTACCATTAGCGTTCAGAGTTGGCTAGTTGTCTCAAATCCTTGCTGTTTTTTGCAAACATGGTCGGATTTTTGAATATCTCACCTTCTAATGGTAAAGCAGAATAGTTAATAATTTGTTCAGGTTTTATAAAATCAAGAGAAATATATTTTCCGGCCAGGACTCTCAGCCTTTCCGGATTGTTCAGTTCGCTCCAGTCAGCCTCCAGAATATGAATGTCGCGAATATCATTTTCAATGTCGCTGTTAATCTGCGCCAGTTCTTTTTCCAGATTTTGCACATCGTTGGTCAAAACGAAATAATAAGATCCGATAACAACGGTAAATAAAAACCATAAAACGGAAATGGCAGCTTTAACATTACTCATTGTTTTATTCCTTTCTTTTTATTGCATATCTCAATTTTGCCGAATGTGCTCTGGAGTTTTGCCTGCATTCTTCAGGCGTCGGCAAAATAGCTTTGGAAACAAATGCAAGCGGGTAATTTGCATCATCGTCGGCATCGGTTTCTGCATATCGTGATTTGTGAACTTTTGGGGCCGTATTGGAGGCAAAAAAGTTTTTGACGATTCTGTCTTCCAGCGAATGGAAACTTACAACGACAATCCTGCCGTTAGGCAAGGTAGCATCTAAGGCGCCGGCTAAGCCGGTTTCCAGTTGTTTTAATTCATCGTTAACGGCAATGCGCAAAGCCTGAAAAGTCCGTGTCGCCGGATTCGTTTGTCCGCGGCGCGGTGGCAGAATTTTATAAATCAGCTCCGCCAGTTCTGTTGTTGTTTCAATAGGCTTTGTTTGGCGATAGTTGGCAATCTCACGGGCAAGACTTCTTGATTTTCTTTCTTCGCCGTAAAGATAAATCAAATCGGCTAATTCCGATTCGGAAAGCGTGTTGACTAAATCTTTCGCCGAAATTCCGGATTGTGACATGCGCATATCCAAAGGAGCCTCTTTAGCATAAGAAAAGCCGCGCTCGCCCTGGTCAAGTTGCATGGACGAAACACCGATGTCAAAAACGATGCCGTCAACAGGTGCATCAATCAGCCGGCCAAGTTCGCCGAAAGTTCCGGGGATGAAATCAAAACGCCCGCCGTAAAGGGATTTGAATTCTGCAGCCCGTTTTTGTACGGCAGGATCCCTGTCAATAGCGATAACCCTGCAATCCGCCTGTTTCAAAAAAGCTTCCGTATAGCCTCCGTTGCCGAAAGTGGCATCAACATAAAATTTGCCGTCCTCAGGCTTCAAAGCGGATAAAACCTCATTAAGCATGACCGGAATATGTGGCTGGCTAATCATGGCTTTTCCTCCGGCATTTTAAGGGAAGGTCGGTTGCTTTTTATTTTTTCTCTTAAGCGTTTTTCTTCTTTTTCCCAGTTTTCCTCACTCCAGATTTGAAATTTGCGCCCTTTGCCGACAAATACGGCCGAGTTGGTTATTTCGGCATGTTTCAAAAGTTTTTCGGTTAGCATAATCCTGCCCGTACTGTCAAAGGTAAAGCGTTTGGCATCGCCGAAAATCAAATTGGTCAAATCATCTTGTGTTTCTGAAAAGAAGTCCGTGCTGTTTTCAATATCAGTGGCAAGCTTCTCCAGCAAATCCTCCGTGCAACCTTCAATACAAGGGGAAGTCAAACTGCGATAGCAGACAATATCCGTGGAAAGCTCTTTAAGAATGGTGCGATAATCAGCCGGCAGTGAAACACGCCCTTTGGCGTCCACCTTGTTGATGATTGTATCTAAAAACAAATACGTTTTCCGCATTCCGGTTATCCTTGTGTACACATTACTTATGGTATAACATGGTATTTTATGGGAATCAATGGAAAAATTTAAAAAATTTATCAAAAAATTAACTTTTTTATGCTTCTGAGCGAAAAATAAAGCAAATCAACAAGATAAATATGGCTTAGGCTGTTAATAAATTACTAAAAAGACAGAGTCGTTAAACAAAAATAAAATAAAAAAACACCGAATCGTGAAATTCGGTGTCTGAAATTTGCTTAAAATCTGCTACGGTGGATTAAATCATTGCCATACCGCCGTTAACATGCAACGTCTGCCCTGTAATATACTGGGCTTCGTCCGATGCTAAAAAGGCAACGGCATTGGCAATATCCTGAGCTTCGCCAAGCTTTCCTTCCGGAATTTTGTTGAGCAGCTGTGCTTTAACGTCATCAGGCAGAACATCGGTCATCGGTGTTCTGATGAAACCCGGAGCGATAGAATTAACGGTAACGCCGCGTGAGCCGACTTCTTGCGCCAGGCACTTGTTCATGGCAATCATGCCTGCTTTTGAGGCGGAGTAGTTAGCCTGACCTGCATTGCCCATAACGCCGACCACGGAAGCTATGCCGATAATGCGGCCGTATCTTCTTTTCATCATGCCGCGAACGGCCGCCTTGGCCAGTTTGAATCCGGCAGACAGGTTAACGTCAAGAACCAGTTGCCAGTCTTCGTCGCTCATACGGATAAACAGGTTGTCGCGTGTTAACCCGGCGTTATTAACCAAAATGTCAATACGTCCCATTTTATCTTCAACATTTTTAACCAAATTGTGGACATCGTCCGTGTTGGTTAGATTTGCAACAAAGCACTCAACTCTGGATCCGAGCTCTGCCTTCAGCTTTTCCATCGGTTCAGCTCTCATATCTGTCAAAGCTAACGTGGCACCCTGAGCGTGCAATGTGCGTGCGATTTTATCGCCGAGACCGCCGGCAGCACCTGTAATTAAAGCAATTTTTCCATCTAAATTAAACATTGTCGTCATCCTTTTCTATATAGAATTACAAATTTTTTGCCAGTTCCTCAATATCCTGAACGGTACCTACCGAAAAGGAATTGACTTCTTTCAAGCTTCGTTTGGCGAGACCGGAAAGGACTTTTCCTGCGCCGATTTCAACCAGGTCGGTAACGCCGTTTTCGCTGAAGAAAGACATGGTTTCTCTCCATCGCACGGTTCCCGTAACCTGTTCAATTAAATTTTTAATAATTTCTTTCTTTTCCGTTTCGGGGGTTGCCGTTACGTTTGCTACAATCGGAATCAATGCATCTTGGGCGCTGACCTCCATAAACGCGTGTGCCATTTTTTCGGCAGCCGGTTCCATCAACGGGCTGTGAAAAGGAGCTGAAACGGGAAGCTTCAAACAGCGCTTTGCTCCGAACTCGGATGCAATTTCAACAGCCTTTTCTATGGCTTGGATATGTCCGGATAAAACAACTTGCCCGTCGGAATTGTCATTAGCCGCAACGCAGTAATATCTGCCGTCGCAACAGGCATCAACAAGGGCATTGACATCTTTGTATGAAAGTCCGAGAACGGCCGCCATGCCGCCGATGCCGACAGGAACGGCTTCTTGCATGGCATCACCCCGGAGGCGCAATAATTTCGCCGTATCTTCAAGGCTGAAAACGCCGGCTGCGCAAGCTGCGGAATATTCGCCTAAAGAATGTCCGGCCACAAAAGCGGCTTTGTTTTTAAGCGGAATGTTAAATTCTTTCTCCAAAACGCGGACAACCGCCATAGAAACGGCCATAAGTGCCGGTTGCGTATTAGCCGTAAGTGTCAGTTCGGAATCCGGCCCTTCGGTCATAACCTTATATAAATCCTGTCCGAGCGCCTGGTTGACTTCTTCAAATACATCTTTCGCGGATTTAAAGTTCTCGGCCAGGTCTTTGCCCATGCCGACATATTGTGAACCTTGTCCCGGAAAAACAAATGCATACTTCATACTGTTGCTATCTCCAAGTTATTATTTTTCTGTCCATAACCTAAAGGACTAAGGCATAAAGTCAAGTTTAAATGCTTGGCGTGTGCATAGCTTTTCTTGTTCAAAAGTTTCATAATTTGTGCTGTTTTTAAGATTTTATTTAAAAATTAAGGCTAGTTTAATAACCGGTAAAATAGAAAAAGGCGGAGTCAAAATGGCAAAAAAAAGCAAGAAGAGGGAAATAGCGGTTGAAACAAAAAACTGGATAAGCAAAATTGCCGGCATTTTGGCTGGATGTGCGTTAATAATATTCGCATCGTGTTTGCTGTTGGCGATAGTCGGTTACAATCCGGAAGATGAATCTTTTAATGTATCCAATTCTGATAAAATCAGCAATTTTATGGGAAAATTCGGCTCATACAGCGCCGATTTTATCGTCAATAGTTACGGAATGGCCGTACTAATCTTTTTAATCCCTTTGTTTGTATGGGGTTTCTTGTTGATAAAGCATCAAAAGATTATTGAATTTAAAATCCGCTTATTGGCAGTCTTATTGGGAATAATTTCCCTTGCAGGCTTTTTATGGCAAATTGCGGCGGTTCCTCTTGAAAAAATAAACATGGCAGGCAAATTCAGCCATGTCTTGCCTCGTTTTTTGATGGATGTTTTCAAGGGATGGAAAATGGAGGGGTATGAGAATATCGTTTCTCTTGTGCTGTTGGGCATAATCGCCTTAATGTCTTTTAATCTGGCCATAGGCATAACTTTTCGTCATTGGGCAAAAATGCTAAAAGCATTGGGGCAGATTTCCTGTTTGGCGCTTAAAAAAATATATGCTTTTGGCAATCGCCTGTGTCACCCGCTTTCTCTGACGGAAAATTCAACTGCGGCAAAACCGGCAAAATCAGAAAAAGTAAAAAAAGAGCCGGGGTTTGAAATCAAAACGCAGGAAAAGGAAGAAAAAGAAGAAAAGAAAGAGCAGGAAGATAAGCCGGTGGCTAAAGAAAAAACATCGGCCAAGGTTATATCTTTTTCCGGAAAGAAAAATAACGACTACCAATATCCGGACATTAATTTGCTGAAACGTCCTAAAGAAAAGTTGGGTTTGACCGTAAATGAAAAAGAATTAAACGAAACGGCACGCAAACTGGAAAGTGTATTGGAGGAATTCGGAGTCCATGGCGGTATTGTCAAAATTCGCCCCGGCCCGGTAGTAACATTGTTTGAATTGGAGCCGGCTCCAGGCACAAAAACTTCGCGCGTGATAAGTCTTGCCGACGATATAGCCCGTTCAATGTCTGCCGTATCGGTACGTATTGCCGTTGTGCCCGGTTCCAATACGATAGGCATAGAAATTCCAAATGCACGGCGGCAGACGGTATGGTTGAGGGACTTGTTGGAAGACAGCAACTTTATTGATAGCAAAAATACGTTAAATGTCGTTTTAGGCAAGGATATCGGTGGCAAGAATGTTTATGCCGATTTAGCCAAAATGCCGCATCTGCTTGTCGCCGGAACAACGGGCTCCGGCAAATCGGTCGGGGTAAATTCTATGATTTTGTCATTGCTTTACCGTATGACTCCTGAGGAATGCAAATTCATTTTGATTGACCCAAAGATGCTGGAATTTTCCATATATAATGGTATTCCGCACTTATTAACCCCGGTCATTACCGACCCGGCCAAAGCCGTTATCGGATTAAAATGGGCCGTGCGTGAAATGGAAGAAAGATACAGGGCAATGGCATGCTTATCCGTACGCAATATTGCCGGATATAATTTGAAGTTAAAAGAGCTGCGGGACCGTGGAGAAAAGCCGATGCGTACCATTCAGGTCGGGTTTGACCCCGAAACGGGAAAGCCGAAATATGAACAGCAAATGTTAGATACGACGCCGCTGCCATATATTGTAATAGTGGTGGACGAAATGGCAGACTTAATGCTTGTTGCCGGCAAAGAAGTTGAAGCAGCCATTCAACGCTTGGCGCAAATGGCACGTGCGGCGGGAATACATTTGATTATGTCAACCCAACGTCCGTCCGTTGACGTAATTACCGGTACCATAAAATCAAACTTTCCGACCAGAATCAGTTTTCAGGTAACTTCAAAAATTGACAGCCGCACGATTTTAGGCGAACAAGGAGCCGAGCAGCTGTTAGGCAAAGGCGATATGCTGTATATGCCGGCAGGAATGCGACCGCAGCGTATTCACGGTGGTTTTGTGAATGATGATGAAGTGGAAGCCGTCGTTGAGTTTTTGAAGTCCCAACGCCAACCTGAGTATGTGGAAGGTGTCACCGAGGGCGAACTGGAAACAAAAGGCAAAGATGCCGGCGCCCTGTTTGACCGGACGCCGATGGGCGCTGCCGGCAATGGCAAGGATGACTTGTATGAGCAGGCGGTGGCAATTGTGCGCAACGACAAAAAAGCATCTACCAGTTATATCCAGCGCCGCCTTGGCATAGGTTATAACAAAGCTGCATCAATTATTGAACGTATGGAAAATGAAGGCGTTGTAACGCCTGCCGACCATGTCGGGCGCCGTGAAGTGATATAAAGTAACAAACGCCTGCCGGATAAAAAGCACAACGGCAGCGGCGGAACTTTTTTATGCCCGCCACGCTTTCATGACCTTGTCCATACTGTTGTTGACAATCGTAATTTCCTGATGGAGTTTTTTATTTTCATAAACCTTAAGTGCTGACTGGTAACAATCAATAGCCTGGGCAAAAGCCGTTTTATCCTTGCTGTTTTTGCCGATGTTATAATAAACATTGGCGATATTTTCTTGGATTTTTGCCCACATAACCGGATAAAGCTCTTTGCGGTAGACTTGCTGTTTGTTTTTATAGCTGCGGATTGCCAGCATGGAAATATCATTGCTCTTGGAGAAGAGGCCGAGTAATGACAGATAAAAGCCAAGGTATCCTTCAATTTTGGACCATAATTCGGGAAAAGTAATTTGCGTATATGTTTTTTCAGCTTCGCGCAGAAAATAAACAGCATCGCGCAATGCCTGGATATCGTTTGTAAATTTCCAATATTGAAAATAAAGTTGAGAAAGCTTAAAAGAAATCATCGCAAAATCATAGGGGTAATTGTATAAATTCAAATATTTCTGCGCTGTCCGATAATTGGTAATTGCCTCGCGGAACAACAGCCAGTATCCCCCCAAATCCTGCTTAAGTGCCAATTCGTAAAGCTGCGCCATGTTTTTGTAAATACATCCGAGATGGACATCTTGCATAATCTGGTTTTTATAAGACAGCGCATTTATAAACAATTCTTTGGAAGCGTTAAATGTTTTCTGGGTTAATTCACGCTGGGAATAACTGAGATATATAAGCCCGACGATATTCATAACATAAGGCGAAAACATCAAATCGCCGCTTTCGGCCGGACTGTCGGTTGTCAATTTGCCGATAACCGTTTTTAATAATTTCTGCTTCAAATGGCGCAGGTCAATTCTTTGTTCGCTGATAGACGCCGCCAGCATTCCCGTTATCAGGTTGGAAAGGACTTCGGGAAAGAAATTGACATGCTCAAAATACTCAGCCGGGACAAAAAGGCTTTCCAACACGGAACAAGAAACATTTTCCCAGTCCGAATAGGCGTTGGCCGTCTGAAAATTTAACCGTATATTTTCGTTTTCTTGATAACCCCATATGACAACATCAGCATTAAGTTTTTGCAAAATGATATTGCCGGCATCAACCAGGTCAAAAAACTTTCGTCCCTGCAAATTCAAAAAGCTTTTATCAAAAGGTTCGTCAAAATATCTGACACTCAGGTTCTGGTTGCGTTGCAACAGTTTCGCCAGCCCCTGTCCAAAGCCGAAATTCCCATATTCAACAAACTCAACCACAACGACTTTCAACGTTTCAACCTTGGGTAAAACCCGTTTCTGAGTGGCCTTGCTGCCAAATAAAAAATTGATAAACTTACCCATCAGCATCATCCGAAAGATTATTCATCAGGTGTGTTATTTGCGGAGCTGTTATTTTTTTTGCCGTCTTTTCTTTTTTTGACAACCTTCTTTATGACATTAGTACCCCATTTAGAAAAAGATAACAACTCTTCCGGCTTTGTATCCCCAGATAATATTGACAGATACCACAAGTCAATAGCTGCACAAAAGGCAGGCAAGGCCAGTCTGTCATGTGCGACGGTCTGAATGAGTGCCATCAAGATATTGATAAACAGCAGTTTAAGAACACCGATAACCGTTTCCTGCTCAAAAATTCCGTCTTGCGACAGTTTATAGTATAAGGTATACATGAAGGCATATTCGTAGTGTTCATTTTTTATAAAACGGTTATACGCGGCAATGCCGACCTCAACAGCCAGATAAGCAGAGGCGATAAACATGGAAGATTCGGAAAACTCAACGGCTCCGTTAAGCATAAAACACCCCATAATAAAGCCGGCAACGGCAAAGGCGCCTTGGCTCATGATAAGTTTTTCCGGCGGCCAGCTGAGAAAGGCAAAAGCCAGCATAATCCCCATATAAGCCAGAGCGACGGCTCCCAATAACTGAGGCACGATGCCAAAATAAGCCAGAAGGGCAACCGTCAGCATAACTGTAACGAATTGCAGCGATGCCAATGCGGCAATGCCGTTAAGCAGTCCGAGGCCAAAAGAAATCAGCGTAATAATGGCCGCAACGGCAAATTTATCCTGCAATGGTGACAGATACGCCGGGAATAACACAAAATCATCCGGTTGCATAAAAGAAACGCCCAATGCAGCGGCAAAAGTAAAACTCCATGTCAGCCAGTCAACCCCGAGCAAATGGAAAAAATACAAAAGGGCGGCTAATATGACTGGAACGGCAAAATCGGCACATCCATACGCCTTGACCATATCATAATAAGGCGGAAAAAGATAATAAACGGCAATGCTGGCCACAAAAAACAATCCGAGCATATACCAGCAGGGATCCAGTTGAAATTCATATTCTTCGGGGACAATATCTGCTTTAATACGGGTAAACAAAAAAGTGGCAACCGTAAAAAAGAGCAGCAATCCGCCGATTCCGATCCACAAAGCTTCGCTCATGATCCTCTCCTTATGTCAACAACGCAACAATGCCGTTATTATTAAATCTTTTTTTGCAAATATGCAATAAAAAAGCCGTCCGCGCCGGAGAAAGCTGCATCTTCGGATTTAAAAGCCTGTGGCAGAACCCGGATAAACCCGTCTTTGGTAACAAGCTGCCCGACCCCGTTGCATACGGCCGGAACAATCTTAAATTCCTGATGTGAGACAGTAAAATTTCTGATTTGCCTTTCTCCTTCGGCTTTAGCCAGAGAACATGTTGCATAGGTCAATATTCCGCCGGGGCGGAGAAGCCTTGCGGCATGTGCCAAAAGTTTCTCTTGCAGCAGGGCCTGCCTACGCACGTCATCAACCGTTTTGGTATGGATAATCTCCGGATGCCGGCGAAAAGTCCCGGTAGCAGAGCAGGGCGCATCAAGCAAAACAGTGTCAAAAGGCTTTTCGTCCGTAAACTCTAAAGCGTCGGTGCAAATAACTTTCAGTTTGTCCGTGAGTTTCAGCCGGTTCATATTTTCTCGTAGCGTCATCAGTCTTTGCTCGGCAACATCAACAGCAGTAACTTCGGCACCGCCGGCCAAAAGCTGTGCGGTCTTGCCGCCGGGGGCAGCACACAAATCCAAAACCCTTTTGCCAAGTACATTGCCTAATCCTCTAACCGCCAGCGCTGCCGCCGCATCTTGGACCCACCAGCCTCCGTCTGCATAGCCCGGCAAATCCGCAACTTTAGTATTGGCTGGCAGTCGGATACTTCCGGTCGGCAGGGTGAAACTGTCGCCAAAGGGGTTTTGCTCCGGGTCTTTGAGCGTAATGTCCAGCGGCGCCTCAATCCCGGCAAAAGGCTCCATATTTTTAATTTCCTCCGGCGTATAGTCCTGTTTAAGGATTTTTAAAAAATCCCGGCTGAAATAATGCCCGTTCTGCAAAGCCCGTAACTCGTCTTTATTGCGGATAATATTGCGCAATACGGCATTAACAAAACCGCCGCTGAATGTGCCGCAAAGTTTTTTTACCGCTTCGGTATAAGAGTTCGCCACGGCATAAGCCGGCGTTTCCATAAAGAGAAGTTCCGCAGCTCCGAGATACAGGGCATATTCTGCCGCTTGCTGTTTGTGCGGAATTTTCTTCTTGATATATCGCGGCAACACCGTCTCCCGGATAAAAGCAAGCTGTCGGAATGTTGTCATAAACAGCATATTGGCAAAGCCCCTCTCTTCGGCCGGGATATTGTCTTTTAACACACTGAACGGCACGCTGCCGCTCAAAACGCTTTGCAGCATTTTAACATATTCCGCTCTTTCGTTTGCCATTTCTGCTTCTGCCTGCTCAAATTACAACATTTCCTGTAAGGCTAACAACAAATTTTATGCCTGTAAAGCCCCAAAAAGAAAAAATGATATTTTGTCAATTTTTGCTTGAAATGTGTCTAATTATATGCTATTATCCCTCAGAATTTCAATTAAACAGAGGATAAAATGCCAATAGATCCTGAAGATTTGGCCAAAATTGAGGCCAACAAGCGTGCCTGGCAAAAAGCCGTTGAAGACGCAGAAAACAGTTTAATCAGCAGGGCAGACGAGCCTGTGCTTGAAAAATATGTAGAAACATCGGAACGCCGGCGCAGTTTTGACGCTTTAAGAAGAGGAATAGCCAAAAAATTTGTCGCCAATGAACTGGATTTGGAAGACCGCCAGCAGGAAAGCATCTTAAAGCTGGCCGATACCGATGCGGACGATTATTCATTAAGCCACGGCTATATCCACGCCTGCACCGCGTTCGGCAAGACATACCTGATGATGGCGCTGGCAGAAGGCTACCGCGCCGAAGAGCCGTATAAAAAAATCATCGTCCTGGAAGAAAATGCCAAAGTTCTGGAACAGGTCAGGCAGGATTTTATGGACAAGACCTCGTTTGCCGCAGAAGACATCGGCGCTTTTTATGGCAAGGAAAAATCCGCCGCCGCGCCGGTTATCGTTGCCACCTATGCTTCCATGGAAAAGATGGTGCAGGCCGTCGGCAAAGAAAACATCGGCCTGGTGCTGTGCGATGAGGCGCACCACATTTTGTCTGAAAACCGTCAGCGCGTTGCCAAGGCTTTTGACCGCTCGTGCCTTTATGGTTTCACCGCCACGCCGGAATATGATGATGACCGCGATTGTGCCAGGGTTTTCGGCGAGGTTATCGATTCGGTAACCCTGCGCGAGGGCGTGGAGCAGGGGCTGCTCTGCAGTTTCAAAAACGGTCTGTTCGTATCGCGCATTCCGGTAGATTTAACCTCGGCCATAAATAGAAGTGGCGACTATGACGGGGAAAAGCTGGCGGAAATCTTCAAACAGTCGCACCTAAACGGCATCCGTGAAGAGTTGGCGAATTTTTACCTGTCCGGTGAAGACCCGGACATCGGCGCGATAAAGGGCAAAATGATGATTGTCAATGCCCCGAACCAACACGAAGCCGATGAACTGGCAAAAGTATTTAACCAAACCGCCGGTTATGAGATTGTCCGCGCCTATCATACCAACACCGGCGAACAGCCCCTGGCCGAGTTTAATGCTGGCAAATTCCCGGTATTGATACAGGTCAACCGCGTTACCGAAGGTTATTCCAATAAAAAAGTAGAAGTCTGCATAAACTATCCGACTGCGAGTCGTGTCCGGTCAGCACAGCGGCCGTGCCCTGCGCCGGGATAAGGACAATCCGGACAAGCTGGCTTTGGTTATGGATATGGCGTTTAGGAAAAGCGACCGCCTGAGCCCGCTGGAAGAGATTCGCGCCAACGGCCAGGTCTTGTTTATGGATATTGCCGAAGATGTGGCGCTTATCACGCCCGAACGCTGCACCCACCTGGCGGAGAACGCACCGTCTGCCTGCCGTCGGCAGGAGGATGCCGGGGAAAAGGAAAACATTGCCATTACCCGGCTGTTTGACACGGTGGTGGATAGGGAAGAACTGTTTGACCTGAACTTCACCCGTCTACTGCATGATGAACAGAACACGCCCTCCCGCGCCAAGCTGGCAAGTGATTTGGATATGCATACATTTAAAAGCAGATGGTCATGCCGGCAAAATGGTAAAGCAATGGGTCAGAAAAATAAAAACGAATTGTTTAAGCAGTTACAGCAGCAACGTCCGGAGTTGTTTACTTTCGTTCAGTCCAGTAAACAACAATCCTACATCATCGCCAAAGAAAATATTTCCGCTTTCAAATAGGCATTGGCAGAAATGGGCTATGAAGCCTTGTCGCTGCGGGATAAATTGCATGCGGTGCAGGAACAGGCCGCTGCCGCCAAAACGCCGGCGGAAAAGCAGAAATATCTGGCTCAGGCACGCAAATATTTTGCAGACCTGAATCCGCAATTAAAACCGGATATCTGCGCGGCCTGCCGCCAAAAAATCAGCAGCGGCCGTTGATTTTTCTGAAACATGTTAAAACATACATACTAAAAAAGAGCTCCGCTAAGAGCTCTTTTTTAT
>CALXTP010000006.1 GCA_944391435.1 uncultured Alphaproteobacteria bacterium
TTGTTTTGTCAGTGACGAAACAGTGTTGGAACTTATCCATAACAAAGATGTACGGCGATTATTGAAAGTGGTGGCGGCAAAACGTTTGGACGCGGCGGCGCTGCATGAGTTGATTGCTAATCCTTTGGGGTTGGAGAGTGTTTTGGAAGCATATATCTGTCGGTATAAGACATTCGGCAAGGACGGAGATTTGCAATTTATTCTCAACTATGGGCAATATCCGAGCCTTGATAGCGTGTATCAGAAATGGTTGGAAAATGCGACTGTGGAATGGATTGACAATGATGTTCTGAAAGAGATGATTGCCAACTCCGAGGCGTATATGCCTGTTCTGGAAACATATCTCAAACGGCATAAGACTTTTGACACTTTCAACAAAGAAGACCATGTCCTGTTTATAGTGAACTGTGTGCAATATCCGGAATTGTTTGCCCGGTATTGTGCTGAGTTTAATGCCAGGGTGTTGTGGAAGGCGACGTTTGATGAGTTTTCAACTTATGAAGAACGTCTGCAGTATGCAATGAAAATAATGAACGGATTGCTGTATTATTCGGAAGCATATCCCTGTGCCAAAGCAGCGGCAGAACGTTTCTTTTTGTGTGAGAATACTCAACAACAATTTCGTTTTTTGGAAGCGATGGCGGCGTATTGCCTGGTTGAGGCTTATCCCGATGCCAAGTATGAGCTTAGATTTTATCAGAATTATCTCCTGCCGGAGAAACAGCGAATAAACGCTAAGCCGGATGCAGAAGAATTGGAAATGCTGTTCAAGCTGCAGCCGTTTACGAGCGGGTATTTGAGTTACCTTATAGATGGGGACTACATAACAACAAAACCTCTCCCTCCTGAAAATGAAGCGGCGATATGGTTTCGCGGCGCTAAGGAATTGCGCGAGGTGTATTGTGCAAAGTATGGCGTTGCAGTTAAAGCATTGCTAGAAAACTGCGATAAATACGGTGTGGAAGCCTCTCAAAAAGAAAAATGGCTTAGAGATTTTAGAAGGCATTTTGTCTGGTCATCCTTTCGGAAAAGTCCCGTATCTGAGTGCAGAATAAAGTTTTATGCTGGTTATTATTGGAAATATCAGGTGCGTGTCTCTATGCCTCATGAGTTGGAAGAATTTGATGCTTATTGGCGAGATTATAGGGGATTAGGAAATATTATTGAAGGACTTTGTGCAGCTATTTTTCTCTACAGGGAAGATGGTCGAATAGATGGACTAGTAGAAGATTAAAAGCACCTGTTCAGGTGCTTTTTTTGGTGTTTAAAGGCAGGGGGATAAGGGGGCGCTTTCTTTGGATGCCGGTTGTGATTGATATGTTAAATATTTTAATTTAAATGTTTTTCTTAAATAATTTTAAACGTAGATTTTCTAAAAATAAAGTTTGAAAAATAAGTTTTAATAAGATAGCTTTAGGTTTATGAAGAAATTAGACGTTTATATAATGAAGCAAATTATGACGGGGTTTTTGCTGGTGGCGCTGTCGCTGATGGCGATGTTGTGGCTGACCCAGTCGCTGCGGTTTGTGGAAATGGTTACCGACAAAGGACTGCCGGTTTATCTGTTTGTGGAAATGACATCGCTGCTGATGCCGCGCGTGTTTTCTATATTGTCGCCGATTGCCTTGTTTGTGGCCGTGATGTTTGTTTATAACCGTTTGATTACAGACAGCGAGCTGGTGGTGATGAAAGCCGTGGGCATCAGCTCGGTGGTTATAGCCAGGGCTGCAATCATAATCGGGCTGGTGCTGGCGTTGTTTAACGTGTTTGTGCTTAATATCGGAATTCCGGCGGCGGAAGAGAAATTTCGCGATTTGGAATATGAGGTTAAAAACAGCTTTTCCAAAATGATGCTGCGCGAGGGTGCTTTTACGTCTTTTAAAAACAATATGACAATTTTTATTGATAAATTTGACAGCGATGGCGTGGCGACGGGCATTTTGGTCAGCGATGGTAAGAACCCGCGGCAAAAAGAGGTGACGGTGGCCGAACGCGGAATGCTTGAGTATACGGAAGAAGGACCGAAAATTTTGCTGAAAAATGGTACCAGGCAGGTTATGGATAAGAAAAGCGGACAGTTTTCGTCTATGACGTTTGACGATTATGTGGTTGATTTCGGCGATGTGTCAGTGGCGCGCAAAAAGGATAAAAGCGTGCGCGAGCGCAGCATTTCCGAATTGTTTGAAGAAGCCGGAAAGCCCGGCGTGTCTGAAAAAAATGCCTTATCTTTCAAAGCGGAGGCTCATCGCCGCATATTGGCGCCGTGGTTTAATCTGGTGTTTGCCCTTTTGGCTTGTACGGGATTGTTAATTGCTAATTTTAACCGGCGTGGACAAGGCAAAGTAATCACGATTTCTATTTTGGCGATGGTGGCCGTGCAGGCGCTTGATATGACATATGCCAATCTGGCGCGGAAATACGGCTGGATGGTTATTTTGATGTATGTGAATTGTTTTTTGCCGCTGTTGGTTGCAGGGGGGCTGCTTTTGAAAACACCGGTGTTTCGCAGAAGACGCGCGAAGGAGATTGACAATGAAATTTAGCCTTTGGATTGCAGCGGCGTTTTGCGCGGTTATGGCACTGCCAGCGGCGGCGGCGAATGAGCCGGTGGCGGGGGCTATTGTGCGTAAAGAAACGGATATGACGCCGAAAGCTTCTTTTAATCCGGGCAATATGACGGATATTATGCCCTCCTTGGATGAAAAGCCGAAAGAAAAAGAACCGGAAATCTATTTTACCGCCGACGAGATGGAAACAGATGAGGTTAACAGCATTATTAAAGCACGCGGCAATGTGATTGTTACCCGCGGGAAAATGGAGCTGGTCTGTGACGAATTGTGGTATGATCAGAAAAAGGATATTGTTGTGGCGGAAGGCAACGCCGTATTGACTGAAGCTGACGGCAACGTCCTTTATACGGATAAGATTACGCTGTCGGAAAAAATGAAACGTGCCGATGTGAATAAAGTTAAAGTTATTATGCGGGACGGTTCGCGGATTTGGGCGGATACTTTTGTGAAAAAAACGAGCGATAACAAACAAATGCGCCATGCTTCATATACGGCTTGCAACTGGTGCGAGGGAAAATCTCCTTTGTGGCAGATTGATGCGCGCAAAGTTAACTATGATGCCGAAGGGCTGAATATCAATTATAACGATGCCGTGCTGCGCATTAAAAACATACCTGTCATGTATACGCCGTTTTTGAGCCATCCGGCGCCGGAAGTCAAAAGACGTTCCGGGCTGTTGATGACATCTCTGGGCAGCAATTCTTATACCGGGCAATATATTCAGCCGACTTATTTCTGGAATATTTCCGACCATACGGATTTGATATTGTCGCCTTATTTTACGACTGACCGGGGCATTGTTTTGGGCGGGCAATACAGGCAGTATTTTTATAACGGTGAAATTAAGGCTGAAGGTACTTATCTGGAAGATGACGGCAAAGATTATAATGATATTGATTATAAGACGTTTAATCGGCCGAAACGCCGCGGCAATTTGTTTTTAGATGCCCGTTATGAGCTTAATGATTATTGGGTGGCCAATCTTGATTGGAATTACGTTTCGGACGTGTTTTATTTGAAAGATATGGATTTGCCGCTTCGTGATGAGCCGTGGCTGACGTCCAAACTGTCGTTTGAACGTTTTGAAGGGCGTGATTATGCCACGATTGAAGGCTACTATTATAAATTGACAAGCTACAGCCTGAAGGCGTCCAACAGCGCCGAATATGAAAACAGAATACACAGCCTGCCGACGGTTGTGCCGTATATGGAATATGAACATATCAGCGATTCAAACGATTACGGGGCGTATTTTAAAACGAATATCAGCACGGCGTCTGTTTATAGAGAAAATGACGAAGAATCGCAGCGATTGACGATGATTAACTCCTGGGAGCTGCCTTATACGAGCGATTACGGCGAGCAATATAAGTTTGTGGCCTCTTTGAAATCTGATTTGTATTACGTCAACGATTATATGTATAGGGAAAACAGCGAGTATGACGGTACGGTCGGACGTGTTTTTCCACAATTGGGGGTAGAATGGCGGTTGCCGTTTGTACGGGCGACGGATACATCGCGGCAGATTTTGGAGCCGGTGGTTGTGGCCGTATTGGCACCGGAGAATGATAATGATATTGAGAAAATCCCTAATGCAGACAGTGCCGATGTGGAATTTGACGATACGAATATTTTGAGTTTGGACAGGTATGCCGGTTATGACCGCAATGATGACGGAAGCCGCATCAGCTATGGCTTGAACTGGAGTTCTTACGGGAATATCCTGGGGAGGACATCGGCTTTTATTGCGCAGAGTTACCAGTTTAGCAATAACAGCTCGTTTATGCGGGCAGTTAATGAAGACGGCGATGATGACAGATTTTCGGATTATGTCGGGCGTATTTATGCCAGTCCGAATAAATATTTGGATTTAAATTATCGTTATCGGCTTGATAAAGATAGTTTGGAGCTGGAATACAGCGAGTTGGGTGCAAAAGTCGGGGCTGACATATTTAATGTTTATACATCGTACATATATATGCAGCCGAATCAGAACTCTTATTATCGGGCTCAGGAAAGAAAAGAATTGTATATTTCCCTGCGTTCAAAGCTGACCAAGGACTGGTCTATTATGGTGTATGACAGGATTGATTTGACGGATAACGGCGGGTCGCTGGAGCATGGGGGGCAGCTCTTGTATGAAGATGAATGTCTGAAACTTGCTTTTGAGGCGAAGAAATATAATTATGATGATCCAACGCTTGATGACGATTATGAATTCGGGTTTACGTTCTTCTTTAAGACGTTGGGCGGTATGGAATCTATTTAAAACGCTGCGTGCGGCGGAAAAGTTGGCCGCGCTTTGTCTTGTACGGGCGCTGTCGGAGAAAATACGGAGGATTTTGATGAGGACAGGTAAAAGGACGGCAATATTGTCAATGGTGTTGATGATGCAGGCTGCAACGGGCGGTGCCGCTGATTTGGATTTGTCGGGGCTGGATAAGGCCGTGCGCAGTTCCGGCTCTAACTCCATTATGTTTCAACGGGATAATCCGGCGGCGGAAGAAGAAGCCGCACAGGCGAGGGCTGCAGAAGAGGCCAGGGAAAAGGCTCAAAAGGAGCAAGAAGAGCAGAAGAAAAAGGCTGCCGTGTTTCGTCCGTATAACCTGTTTGGCAATGGGTGGAAAATTGCCGCGACTATTAACGGCGAGATGATTTCCAATAAAGATTTGCAGGAGCGCGCCAATTTGTTTGCCCTGACGACAGGCTTGAGCATAAACGCCAAAAACAAAAAGATGGTTGCCGATAAGGTTTTGCAAAATACGGTTGATGAAAAAATCAAGCTGCAAGAAGCCGACAAGTACGGAATTAAAGTGTCTGATAAGGAAATTCGCGAAGCATATCGCAATTTTGAGAAAGCAAATGGCGTTCCGGCAGGGAAATTTGCCAATGTGTTGAAGGAGTACCATGTCAGCCGCGATGTATTTTTGGCGCAAATCCGGGCTAATTTGTCGTGGAATAAACTGGTTGCCAGCCGGATGGGGCATAATGTTGCCGTTTCGGAAAGGGAAGTGAAGGACGAATATGCCCGGATACAAAAAGATTTGAATACTTCCAAGTATATGGTTTCGGAAATTGTTATTCCAAGAAAAGACGGCGAGCATATCGGCGAATTGGTGGATATTTTGCAGAATGACCCGCGGTTTGAATTGTATGCCGCACAATTTTCGCAGAGCGCCAGCGCTCCTTCGGGTGGAAAACTCGGCTGGGTGGCGCCGGGACAGTTGCCGGAGCCGTTGGATAGGGCTGTCCGCCGTTTGAAAGAAGGGCAGGTGTCAAACGCCATCCCTTATCGGGCGGATTTTTATATTTTCCGGTTGGACAAGATTTATAACCCAAAGCGCGACAAGCAGGAAATGCCCAGCGAAGATGAAGTGAGAACGTTTATTGAAAACAGAAAGGCCGAAGAAATGGCAAATAAATATATTCGTGATTTGCGCAACCGGGCAGTAGTGGAAAGAAAGTTCAAAATTTAACCTGTTGCGGGCGTTTGAATTGCGTATTTTAATGTTTAGCGGTGATGTTGAGGTATGATGGCGGAAAATAAAAAAGCAATAATTTCATCAACGCGTGATTTGGTGGAAAAATATGGTTTGATGGCCAAGAAAACTCTTGGGCAGAATTTTTTGCTGGATGGGAACATTACCGATAAAATCGTGCGTTTGTCGCTGGCAGAACAGAAAAAAGGCGATTGGGCGGGCGAAACGGTGGTGGAAGTCGGCCCCGGCCCCGGCGGCTTGACGCAGGCCGTGTTGAGAAAGAATCCGAAATTGTTGCGCGTTATTGAAATGGATGACCGCTGTTTGGATATTTTGCGGGAAATCCGGGGCTATTATCCGCAGTTGGATATTGTTTGCGGCGATGCTCTGCAGTTTGATTGGCAGGATATGGCTGAAAGGGAAGGTAAATTTCATATTATCAGCAATTTGCCGTATCATGTTTCGGTGGCGCTGCTGTTGGAATGGCTGAAAAAGGCGTCGTGTTTCAAAAGCCTGACCCTGATGTTTCAAAAAGAAGTAGCGGACAGGATAACCGCCGTGCCAGGCGGCAAAAACTATGGCCGGGTTTCTGTTATTTCCCAATTGCAGTGTGAGATTGTGCGCTTGTTTGATCTGCCGCCGACTTGTTTTGTGCCGGCACCGAAAATATGGTCATCGGTGTTGTTGTTTAAACCGCGTCCGGAACCGGTAGAACCTGCGCTTTTGGAGAAGGTGGAAAAGCTGACGGAAAAGGCGTTCGGGCAACGGCGCAAGATGATACGCCAAAGTTTGAAAAGCGTTTCAGGTTTGGAAAGAATGGCGGCGGAAGTGGGTATTGAATTGACATGGCGGGCAGAAGATTTGTCCGTGCAACAATATCTGGCGTTGGCACAGATGATGTGATGCAAGTGCGATGGTTAAAAGCGCCGGCGGGCATTAAATTGCTGCCCAGGCGTTTAAATTGAAAAAATAAGGCTTATTTATTCTTCTGTTTCAGGTTTAATTTTTTACAGGAGAATAAAATGACAGAAGGCGTAAGATTTCCGACGTTAGCTTTTATAACCGGCGGGGCAGGGCAGTCCAACGAGGGCATACCGCCGCAGCCGTTTGAGACTTTTTGTTATGATTCGGCCTTAATGCAGGCAAAAATTGAAAATTTTAATGTTATTCCTTATACATCGGTGCTGCCAAAGGAGATTTTCGGGCATATTGTTTCGGTGGATAAGGTGGCAAACCAGTTTAAACACGGTGCGGTTTTGGAAGTTATTATGGCCGGAAACGGCGCTAACCGCGATGAACACAAAGCAATTGCCACCGGGCTCGGCATTTGCTGGGGCAAAGATAAAAAAGGCGAACTTATCGGCGGTTGGGCGGCCGAGTATGTGGAATATTTTGATACGCATATTGATGACGATATTGCCCGCGGACATGCCGAGATGTGGCTTAACAAATCTCTTAACCATGAGCTGGAAATCAGAGGCGTGGAAAAGCACAGCGAATTTCAGCTGTATCATAATTTTCTGAATATTGAACAACAGTTCGGCTATTGCCTGACTTGCCTCGGGTTTTTGAATTTTGAACATGCCCCGGCAGCCAATGCTTAAGGCAAATTTTTAAAAGCACGGCCGCGCCGGAAGTACCGGCAATGTTTTTGAGCAAGGGCGGCCGATATGGAATAAAATACATAAAGGGGTAAAGCGATGGTGAAAAACTATAAGGGCAAGGATACGGTTTCCGGACGGGATGATAACTCTTCCGCCGGAGGAAAACTCGGCGTATGGGCGTTGGCCGGCGTTGTAGTCAGTACGATGATTGGCGGTGGCATTTACAGCTTGCCGCAAAACATGGCGGCCGGAGCATCGGCCGGTGCCGTGCTGCTGGCATGGCTGATTACCGGTATCGGCGTTTATTTTTTAGTTAATACGTTTCGCATTTTATCGGCAGTCAAGCCTGATTTGACGGCAGGAATTTATATGTACAGCCGGGAAGGTTTCGGCCCGTATGCCGGTTTTACCATCGGGTGGTCGTATTGGCTGTGCCAGGTGTGCGGTAATGTCGGATATGCTGTTATTGCCATGGATGCGCTTAATTATTTCTTTCCGCCGTATTTTTCCGGCGGCAACGGATTTTATTCCATTATCGGTGGCTCGCTGTTAATTTGGGGCTTTAATGCGTTGGTGCTGCGCGGTATTCAGCAGGCAACGGTTATCAATTTGGTCGGTACGGTGGCAAAAATTGTTCCGCTTATCTTTTTTATCGTGATAACGCTTGTCTTTTTTCATACCGATCAATTTGCATTTGATTTTTGGGGTGAAGAAGAACCGGCTTTGGGCAACCTTGGCAAACAAATCAAAGGAACCATGCTGGTAACGCTATGGTCATTTATTGGTATTGAGGGAGCAGTGGTGATGTCTAAACATGCCGAAAATTCCAAAGCGGTCGGCGAAGCCACGCTGCTCGGCTTTTCCGGGTGTCTGTTGATATATGTATTGCTTTCGCTGTTGCCGTATGGCCTTATGACGCAGGAAGAATTGGCAAAACTTCCCAATCCGTCCACAACGGCGGTATTGGAACCGATTATCGGCAAATGGGGTGCCTATATTATGAATATCGGTTTGTTGATTTCGGTTTTAACCAGCTGGCTGGCTTGGACCATGGTTACGGCGCAGATTCCCCAGGCCGCCGCTGAAAACGGGACATTTCCGCGGGAATTTGCCAAAGAAAATGGTGCAAAAGCCCCGTCCGTGGCGCTTTATGTTACCAGCGGGCTGATGCAGGCGTTTATGCTGTTGGTTTATTTTTCAGGGAATGCCTGGAATACGATGCTCAGCATTACAAGCGTTATGGTTTTGCCGGCGTATCTGGCCAGTGCTTTGTATTTGTGGAAATTGTGTGAGGATAACGAATATCCGTCCGGATTTTTTATTTCCCGCTCAAAGGCCTTGATGTCTTCTATTTTGGGGACGTTGTATGCTTTGTGGCTGATTTATGCCGCCGGGCTGAACTATTTGCTGATGGCTCTTATTTTTATGGCACTCGGCATTCCGGTATTTGTGCATGCACGCCGCCAGTCTGCACCCGGCGCCCCGGTTTTTTCCGCAGATGAAAGGGCTGCGGCATGGTTGTTGGGAATCGCAGCATTGTTTGCCGTATATGCCATGGCGGCAGGGATTGTCAAAGCTTAATATATACGGCATTTGGCGTATAAAGAAACCCGCCGTTTTGAAGCGCCGGGTTTTCTTTTGACCTTTTTGAAGTTTAACGTTATACGTTTAGCGCTTTGCGGTATGTTTCAAGCAGAAATTCCTGCTCGTCACGGTCTGCCTGATTCATTTTTCTCAATTTAATAATGGTTTTCATAATTTTAACGTCAAACCCGACTCCTTTGGCTTCGGCGTAAATGTCACGAATGTCCGAAGAAATGCCTTTCTTTTCTTCTTCCAGGCGTTCAATCCGTTCAATCAAGGAACTTAATCTGGTTCCGTCAATGCCGCCGACTTCTGTTTCAGACATGTCTTTTACTCCCTACATCATGGTTACGTTTGGTTACGGGGTGGAACTTTAACAAAGATATTTCTTTTTGGCAAGATATAAAATGAGGTAAATTTTACGGGACGGGTGTGCGAAATATTTGTGGAGAAAATAAAGAAATATGAGCTATTATATAATTATGGTATATATGTAAGCATAGGAAAGGTTGGTTTTAATTTTTTGGGAGGAAATATGCCAAACGATACACGCACAAAAATTTTAGCGACACTCGGCCCGTCGTCTAATACGGAAGAAAAAATCAGAGAACTGATAGATGCCGGTGTTGACGGGGTGCGGCTCAATTTTAGCCACGGAACGCATGAAGAACACAAAAATACATACGAAATCGTGCGCCGCGTGGCCAAAGAAAAAGGCGTCCGGATTACGGTAGTTGCCGATATGCAGGGGCCAAAGCTAAGAATCGGCACTTTTAAAGACGGCAAAGTACTGCTTAAAAAAGGGCAGAAGTTTACGCTGGATATGAAAAAAGATTTGGGCGATGAGACACGCGTTACCCTGCCGCATAAAGAAATCTTTGAGGCTTTGAAAGAAGGCGATAAGCTGCTTGTTAATGACGGAAACATTGTTTTGCGCGTGTTGAAATGCAACAAAGAATCTGTTTTGACGGAGGTTGAGGTCGGCGGTTTTATTTCCGGGCATAAAGGGGTTAACCTGCCGAATTCTTCGTTGAATATTTCTCCGCTGACGCCGAAAGATTTGGACGATTTGGAATTTGCTTTGGGACTCGGGGTTGACTGTATCTGCCTTTCGTTTGTGCAGCGAGCTTCGGATATAAAGGAAGCGCGCAAGATTATCGGCAAAAGGGCGTGGATTATTTCTAAATTGGAAAAGCCTCAGGTGTTGGACGATTTGGATAATATTATTAAATTGTCGGATATGGTTATGGTGGCTCGCGGAGATTTGGGCGTGGAATGCCCGGTGGTTACCGTTCCCGTGTTGCAAAAGAGAATCGTTTCGCGTTGCCGCGTGTTCGGCAAACCGGTTATTGTGGCGACGCAGATGCTGGAATCCATGATGAATGCCCCCATGCCGACCCGGGCGGAAGTTTCCGATGTGGCCAATGCCGTTTATGACGGCTGCGACGTGGTTATGCTTTCCGGGGAAACGGCAGCGGGAAATTATCCGGTGGAGACGGTGCTGACCATGCACGGCGTTATCCGCCAGGTGGAAACGGATCCGAAGTATCTGGAAAGCGTCCATCATTTTGAACAGGGAACTTGCGGAACGACTGAAGCTCAGGCAATTACCCATGCGGCAGGCGAGGTTGTCAAAACAATGGATAAGGTTTCTTGTATTGCCACTTTTTCGGTCAGCGGCACAACGACTTTGGCCATGGCGCAAGAACGTCCGAAGTTGCGGATTATCGCGATTACCCCGACGGAAGAAATTGCACATCGTTTGAATCTGGTTTGGGGGGTTAAGACTTTTGTGGATAAGAAAGGCTTTGAAAGTTTTGACAATATAGAATCGGTTTCCCGCAATGCCGTGGTCAGCGGGCAGCTGGCCAAGAAAGGCGAATATGTCGTGGTAACGGCCGGATATCCGTTCGGACGTGTCGGAAGTACGAATGTGCTGCATATTGTTAAAGTTTAAAATGCAATTATGAGATTGGAAAGCCCTTGTTTGCGGACAAGGGCTTTTTCTTTGCCGGCGAAGGAAACGGATTTCGCGAGAATATGCGGAATTATGCAAAAAAAAACGGCGGCAACAGTTTGATTTTAAAAACTTTATATATACGAAATAATCTGAAATAATTCGTGTCGGGATAGGGGTTTTAAACGCCTTGTTAATTTTTTTGATGTTAGTATATTGGCAATAGTGATAAATTGTTATGGAGTGAAATAAACTATGGCAAAAGAATCTCAAGTTCAAGAAAATGTGGAAGCTGAGAAAAAACAGGTTGACGAAATCATAGCGAAGGTGGCGGCAGCACAAAAGAAGTTTGCCGAGTATACCCAAGAGCAGGTTGACCATATTTTTCGCCGCGTGGCGCTCAAACTCAGCTCACTCAGAATTCCGCTGGCAGAAATGGCTGTTGAAGAAACAGGCATGGGCGTGGTGGAAGATAAGGTGATTAAAAACCATTTTGCATCGGAATATATTTACAATAAATACAAAAATGCCAAGACCTGCGGCATTTTGGAAGAAGATAAAGCTAACGGCTTGATAAAAATTGCGGAACCGCTGGGTGTTATTGCCGGCGTTATTCCGACGACGAATCCGACTTCAACGGTTATTTTTAAGGCGCTTATTTCTTTGAAGACCCGTAACGGCATTGTTTTTTCGCCGCATCCGCGGGCCAAGAAATGTACGGTTGAAACCGCGCGCATTATTTTGGAAGAGGCTGTCAAAGCCGGTGCGCCGGAAGGAATTATCGGCTGGATTGAGAGCCCGACTCTGTTTCAGACGCAGTATCTGATGCAACATCCGCAAATTGACATTATTCTGGCGACGGGCGGCCCGGGAATGGTTAAATCTGCATACAGTTCCGGCAAGCCGGCTTTGGGCGTCGGACCGGGCAATACGCCGGCGTTGATTGACGAAATGGCCGATATTGAAATGGCTGTTTCTTCCATCTTGATGTCCAAAACGTTTGATAACGGCATGATTTGTGCTTCGGAACAGTCCGTTACGGCGGTTAAGGCCGTTTATGACGCGGTTAAGGCCGAGTTTATCAAGCGCGGTGCTTATATCCTGACACCGAAAGAAAAAGAAAAGCTGGCCAAAGTGATTATGATTGACGGGCACTTGAATTCTGCAATTGTCGGCCAACCGGCGCACAAAATTGCCGAAATGGCAAAGATTTCCGTTCCGGAAGAAACAAAGGTCTTGATTGCCGAATGCTCAAAAGTCGGAGCGGAAGAGCCGTTTTCGGCAGAAAAGCTGTCCCCGGTTCTGGCCATGTATAAAGCCGATGATTTCAAGAGCGGTGCCGATTTGGCGAAAGAACTTGTTTCGCACGGGGGCCGCGGCCATACGTCCGTGTTGTATACAAATCCGCAAAATGACGACAGGATTAAATATTTCGGGCATCTGATGATTACCGGGCGTGTGATGATTAACTGCCCGTCTTCGCAAGGTGCTATCGGCGATATTTATAACTTTAGGCTTGAACCTTCGCTGACGCTGGGCTGCGGTTCGTGGGGCGGCAATTCGGTCAGTGAAAATGTGGGAGTAAAACATCTGATGAATATTAAAAATGTGGCAAAAAGAGAAGAAAATATGCTTTGGTTCAGGGTTCCGCCGAAAATTTACTTCAAGCCGGGTTCCCTGTCGTTTGCCCTGAAAGAATTGAAAGGCAGAAAACGTGCATTCATCGTAACCGACAAGCCGTTGTTTGATTTAGGGTTTACAAAGAGGGTTACCGATGTATTAGATGAAATCGGCGTTGCTTACAAAATATTCTCTGATGTCCATCCGGATCCGGATTTGACGACGGTTAATATGGCTATCGGGACGCTGCGCTCGTTTGAACCTGATGTTATTATCGCTTTGGGCGGCGGCTCGCCTATTGATGCCGGAAAAATTATGTGGATGATGTATGAACATCCGGAATTGAAGTTTGAAGATTTGGCGATGCGCTTTATGGATATCCGCAAACGTATTTTTGAATTTCCGCAGCTGGGAGAAAAGGCGCTGATGGTTGCCATTCCGACCACGTCGGGTACGGGTTCGGAAGTAACGCCGTTCTCTATTATTACCGATGACCATGAGGGGGTTAAATATGCAGTTGCCGATTATGCCTTGACACCGTCCATGGCTATTGTTGATGCGGATTTGGTCCAGACGATGCCGAAAGGGCTTTGTTCCGCGTCCGGTATTGACATTCTGACCCATGCTTTGGAATCGTATGTTTCATCCATGGCGACCGAGTTTACACGCGGTTTGTCGCTGGAATCTGGAAAACTGGTGTTTGACTATCTGCCGCAGTCTTATGCAACTGCCGATTCATACGCACGCGAAAGAGTCCATTCGGCGGCAACACTGGCCGGTATGGCATTTGCCAATGCGTTTTTGGGCGTTTGCCACTCTATGGCGCATAAGCTCGGCTCGCATTTCAATATTCCGCACGGTGTTGCAAATGCGTTGCTGATTTGCCAGGTTATCCGCTATAATGCGACCGACAAGCCGATTAAGCAATGCGTCTTTCCGCAATATAAATTCCCGCATGCCAAAGCGGCGTATGCCGAATTTGCGGCGAGAATGGGCTTTAAAGGCAAGACGGATGACGAAAAGGTAGAAGCGCTGATTAACGCTATTAAAGACTTAAAGGCGAAAATCGGCATTCCGGGGTCTATCCGCGAGTGGTTTGCCATTAAAGGCGAATATGGCGACGAAGACTTTAAGAAAGCGATGGAAACGCTGCCGACGCTGGCGTTTGACGACCAATGCACGGTTTCTAACCCACGTTATCCGCTGATTAAGGAAATTCGCAAACTGTACGAATTGGCCTATGAAGGCGTTACGGATTTTGAAATGTAATCCGTGATGAGGCAAAAAGAAGGCAGTTCCGCAAAGGACTGCCTTTTTTTCTGCCTGTTTGGCAAGAATCGTTTTAATCGGGAAATTCCGGAGATTATTTTTTCAGGAGAAAAAAGTTACGGCCGTGGTTTTCGGTTCCGCAGGGGCCGGTTTACGCTTTTTTTACTGCAATGTGGGTATTTTGCAATTATGATAAAAGTTTTGCAGATGTGTGGCAAAACCGATGTTTATACTTATAATGTGCGAGTGGCTGCGATTCAGGATTGGCCGGGCTTATTTTTGCAGCGATGGGCAAAGCTGTGGAAAGTGTTGTGGTCTGAATATCCCTATAATCCGCCGGCGGCATATTTGCTGATGTCCGGCATAGCTTTGACAGCATTGGCGGTGTCATGGCGGCAACGAAAATTTTGGTATGGCATATTCTGTTTTGCGGGTATGGTTTATGGTGCATATATTGTTACTTTTTTTACAATCTGGGAATTTTTTGAAACATTCCGCATGCACTGCTATTCTGTTCCTTTTATTGCGGCGGTTTTGTATGCGGTGGTTTTGCGCAGCAGGCAAACAGTTTTTTGCAATGAGGCACTGGTTGTTGCGGCCTGCTTAATTTTGGTGTATGCATGAATTGATTTTACGGTGCAAAAAGTCTGGCTGTTGGGCAACCGGCAAGATGAAATCCACGCGGAGAGGGTGCGGAAAAACCTATTGCCGGAATTAAGCCCCGGAAAGTATTACAGGTTGACGACAATGGGCGGCTTTTACGGGCGTGTCAAATTTGTGCAAAGCGCGGGGGTTAAACAAGCGTTTGTACGTAAAACTTTTGAACGCGACAGGGAGTTTTTCGGGGCACCGATGCATTTGCATGTTATGTTTTCCAGCGGCTTTTTTTTGTATGAACCCGATAATCCGGTCTGGTCTGATTCTCTGTTTATCAATAACCATGTTTTTTTATGGCGTTACTTCGGAAACAATGTTGAAAAAAGACAAATTAAATGCCCAGATGTTTGCAACTTTTTCCAAGGAGAATGCTCCGGCCTTGCAGAAAGCGTTATGGCGGCTGGAGCCTTTGTCTTCGGCACATTGCTTTTATGTGGCTGGGGAAGATATTTTGTTAATGTTGCCGTATATATTGTCTGAGAGGAGCATTTTCTCCCGGGCGTGCAGTACCGATTAAATCAAGCCCGGCCGCGAAAAATAATTAACCCGATGTTTACATATCTTTGCTTATAATGAAGCAGATTTTGACAGCTAACGGAGCGGATAATGAAGGACAAGGGAATGAAATGGGTCATCGTTGCCGATGTGATGGCCTTGATTGTCGTCGGATTGCTGGTTTGGGCATCCAAAATTGAAAAAGATATTAAACAGCAGGAACTTTTGGCGCAGGCCGAAGAACAACTCGGACATAATAAGGCCAAAAGCTATGATTTTGATTTGGCGCTGGCGCCGCAAAATTGTGAGGGGGTAAGCGGAACCGTTGATGCGGTGTTGATTACCGATGCCAATTATATGGATTTTACCCGTGTGGCCATCCAGTCGGCGAAGGAAACAAAATGCCCCGAAAGTCGGTATAACTTTTATATTATGACGATGGATTTGTCGGATACCGATGTGCAGGCGTTGCAGGCGTTGGCCGGCGACAATGTTGCGGTTACCGTTTTGCCGCAGAAAGAAATAGATTTGTTTTATATCCGGGATACGCATGTTTCCAAAACGTCGCTGCTGAAGTATTACATTGCCGAGGCGCTGCCGCAGCTTGACAAAGTGTTGTATATGGATTCCGATGTGCTGGTGCTGCATGATTTGAACGGGCTGTTCCAAACCGATATTGAAGGCAAGTATCTGGCGGCAGTTAAAGACCCGTCCTGGTTTTTTGAAAATATGCACGTTGTGGAGCTTAATTTGGAAGAGCGCGGTTTTTATTTCAACAGCGGGGTTATGCTGATGAATTTGAAAAAAATCCGTGATGACGGGCTGCTGGCCAAATTAGAGGATTATACCAACAATAATTTCAGAACCTATATGGATCAGGATGCATTTAATGTTGTGGTTGGCGATGATGTCGTTTTGCTGCCGTTTGAAAACAATGCGATGAATTTCTTTTTTGAACATATTGATTTGGCAAAGCTTGGCGAGTTTTACGGCAGGGAGTGGAAAACATATGAAGAAGTGTTTGCCCCGGCAGTTATCGTGCACTTTGCTTCGTCGCAAAAACCGTTGGGCGCGGTGGTGCAAAAGACGGATTTCTTCTATATGCTGCAGCGGCTTTGGTATAAATTTTATGCGCCGTTGCCGCCGTTGGCACCTCTTAATTAGAGATACAGAATCGCCGTGTGCGGGAACAAACGGATGAAATAAAAGCCTGCCTTAGGGGCGGGCTTTTTTATAGTCGGATATTTGTAAAAAAAATATGACAAAACAGTTGACAAACTGACAAATAAATTATATGGTAAAGGCGAAAAATGATTTTTATGGTGTTTATTTATTTTAATGTTTAATTTTTAATCTTACCTTAACTTATGAAAACAACAGATGTAGAAAAAAGACGGCAGAATTATCTGACCGTAACGGCTTTAATGTTAGCTGAGTGGTTTACCAATGCACGGCAGCAGGAATGCGGCTTAACAGTACATCAACCGAAGGTGCTTCCGTTTATTAAATCTGAAGAGCATTTGGAGGTTAATTTTTCTGATTGGGACGGGATGGCAGTGCCCGATGATAAAGAGTATGTGGAAGAATATATGTGGGGTGTCCGTTGCGGTATCTCCCAGGTATTGAATGTTTACGACTATTCTTTGGCATCGGTATTGGCAGCGGCGCGTACCGATCAGATGTGTGAAATTTATTCTCCCGCCAAAGTGCGCTATTACGGAGACGGGCGGCGGGAAGTTATTCCGCATAATGTGTCTTGTTATAATACCGATGTTTCTTTTGCATGTTGGGATTTGATAGACCTTGAGCAGGCAAAAGTGTTGTTTCCCGAATGGGCGGAGCAACTTGACACTTTGCCGGAAAATACAGTCTTGTTTTGTTCGCCTGACGAAAGTAAGCTGCGGATTGCAAGCCAAGAAGAAGGTGAAATCGGGTTTAGCTTTACGGGGATAGACGTTGTACAAGACGATGCTTTTTTTACAGGCAATTTGCGGGCGACTTTTGAGTATATTGCCCGTGAAATTGAAAACGGCAAAGGCCGCAGCTTTTGTTCCGAGGAACAAAAAGTCCGGGTGGATTATCTTAACGGCAGTATCTGCTTTTTGGCGGGTGGCGGCTATCCTTATGATAAAGCCATAGTACTTGCTGCGGAGGAAAATGCGGCGGCTATCCGCAAGCTTTACATTAAAAAAGGCATATCGGGCAAAAAGTTCTTTTGGCTGACAATAGACGGTATGCGCCATGATGATATGTTTGGTGCTTCCTGGTATAAAAAAGATGAGAATGGCAACAGATTTATGTGTGTGCCTCCCTCAGTGTATAAAAACTGGGGCAAGCCTTTTACCAAGGAGGAACTGGAGATTATCCATGCGTCGCGGAAGTTTAAGTTTAGCCACGAGATTGAGAAGCGTCAAAAATTGCATGGCGATTCTGCAAAAGCTCCATTATTGGAAATGTGTATTCAAAATGATGAAGCAGCAGAAAAGGCTATGGAAAAGCTGGTACGTGAGGTTCCCGAAGAAAGGCGCAAATATAAAGAATATTTGCGAGAACAGGCAGAACAGGCAGAACGCTACAGACGCGCGGCTGATTTGTCCGGACCGACGAGAAGTTCCTTATATTCAGGAAGATATTAAATTATAAAAGTTGTTTTTTAATTTTTTACAGCTATGTTTATGGGAAGTTTTTGGAACAAATTTGTCAGCAATCAGGCTTTGTTGTATTTTATAAGGTCAAAAGATATCCAAAAATTGCAAAATGTTGCTGCTGTCAAGCAGTTTGGCAAAGATGCAGAAAGGGAAATGATTCTTTATCACTACGGTATAGAACCCGTGTTAGCGACGTATATTCGCCGCTATAAGGTGTTTAAGCAAGAGGTAAACCTGTTGTTTATTGAAAACCGGGCGAAGTATCCAGAATTGTTTGCCGCGTATTGTGATGGTTTGGAATTTATGACTTTATGGGAAGCCTGCAATGTGGGTGGAAAATCCCAGTCCAGAGAGCTGTTTGCTCATATTGTCATTCAATTGTTACATTGTGACAAAAAGGCTTATGACAGGCTTTTTCTGCCGGTTGTAAATTCGGGTGATACTTTGCAGAAGCTAGGTGATTCTTCCTTTTTTGAACAATTTCGGACATATCATTTTATTACGCCATGGGTTTTCCTTCTGGTGGCGGAGCAATGCCCTGAAATTTTAGGTTGTTGCACATGGACGGAAGAATGTGAGGATGCCTTGCTGCTGCCGGAAAATCTGGGCGTCTTGCAACAATTTGCGACGTTTGCCGGCTTCAAGTATCTACATCGTTTTACCGATGCCAGTGTTTTTTGCCGGATAGTGGAGCAATATTCTGAATTCTTAGAGCATTGCAATTGGACGAAAGAATGTGAAGAAACCTTGTTGTTTCCGAAGAATTTGCGAATTTTGCAACAATTTGCAAAGGTTGCCAGATTTGAGCATAAACCTCATCTTTCCGATACGATAGTCTTTTGCTGGATAGCGAAGCGGTGTCCTGAAATTTTAGGCGGATGCACGTGGACGAAAGAATGTGAAGATGCCTTGCTGTTGTCGGAGAATCTGGACGTTTTGCAACAATTTGCAAAGGTTGCCAGATTTGAGTATAAACATCATCTTGCTGATGCTGCTGTCTTTTGCCGGATAGCGGAGCAATGCCCTGAAATTTTAGGTTGTTGTATATGGACGAAGGAATGTGAAGATGCCTTGCTGCTGCCGGAAAATCTGGACGTTTTGCAACAATTTGTAAAGCTTGTCAGGTTTAAGCATAAACATCATCTTGCTGATGCTGCTGTCTTTTGCTGGATAGCGGAGCAATGCCCTGAAATTTTAGGTTGTTGCACATGGACGAAGGAATGTGAAGATGCCATGCTGTTGTCGGAGAATCTGGACGTTTTGCAACAATTTGTAAAGCTTGCCGGATTTAGGCATAAACATCATTTTACTGATTCTACAGTCTTTTGTCTGATAGCGAAACGGTGTCCTGAATTTTTAGGCGGATGCACGTGGACGAAAGAATGTGAAGATGTTTTGCTGCGGCCGGAGAATCTGAGTGCTTTGCAACAATTTGTAAAGTATAACCGTTTTCTTAATATTCAAAACGAGAAAGGTTTTTTGCAGATATTGTTGCAAATGCAAAGCAAAGGTTTGCAAGTGGCTGATGATTTTGTGAAAATGTACGGGACACAAATTTGTTCAAAGCTTTCTTTGCAGAACAAAGTCGTGTTATTTTCTCATAATCGGGAAACTTTGTCAGATTTGCTTAAAACAGATGTGGATATCTACAGAGAGTTTGTTTTGCCTGAAAAACAACGTAACAGAGAGGAAGTGGCAGACAGGCAGGAATTGTCTTTGGCTATCAAGGCATTGCCGGCGTCACGAGCTTTATTGTTGCGGTCCGAAAAAGCATTTTCCGGTGTTGATTTGTCAAACGAGGAAATGGCGGCATTGTTTTTTCTGGGCGGGGATAAGCTACGGGACATGTATTTGAAAGAACCTCATCAAAAGCTGGTGTTCAGCTTGTGCAGATATTGCCATGAATACGATACAAAGAGGTCAGCAATTGACTGTGAGAAAAACTATAATACTTTTATGGGATTGTTTGACACTTCTTCTCTTGCGGATGAAGGTTTGTTTAGACTGTGGCAGCGATCAATGTCTGTTCCGAGATGTGAGGGATATATTACTCTGGATTTTCATAAGACAATTCATGTGAGAGAGATTCCGTTGTATTTTGATATGCTGTATTTTCACTATATAACGGGCAAGTATAATTGATGTTTTCTTATTAAAAAGGGGCCGCGTTTGAACGCGTGCCCCCTTTTTTTGTGCCGATGTGCAGATTAGATTACAACATGGCCAAGGCTTTTTCAGTGTATTCTGACAAGGTGGTAATGCTCTTGCGCAAAGCTTCTTTTTCCGTATCGCACAGCTCCGGCATTAAGGCTTGTTCAATGCCGTTTTTGCTGACGACGGCCGGTACGGAATAGCAAGTGCCGTCAGCGTCATGGTGCGAGCTGACAGTCAGTATTGCGTGTTTGTCGCTGATAATGGCGCTGCAAATATACTGCGTGGCAGAGGCTATGCCGAAATATGTGGAACCTTTTCCTTTGATAATCGTATAAGCGGCATTGCGGACCTCGTTGTCTATGGAGCCTTTGATGACCTGGTTTAAATCTTTGTTCAGCTGGGAGGCCAGGCGCTCTACGCAGGTGGTGCCGGCTACGGCGCTGGACCAAACCAAAACTTCGCTGTCGCCATGTTCGCCGATGACGTTGGCGTGAACCGATTTGGGCGAAATGCCGAGATGGCGCCCCAAAATGCTGCGGAAACGTGCAGAATCAAGAACCGTACCGGTGCCGAAAACGCGGTTTTTCGGAAAGCCGGAAAGCTTTAAGGTTACTTCGGTCATGATGTCAACCGGATTGGCGGCGATGATTAAAATTGCATTGGGAGCATATTTTACGACTTCGGGAATGATACCCTTGAAGATGCCGACATTCTTTTCCAAAAGGTCAAGGCGCGTTTCGCCCGGCTTTTGGTTGGCGCCGGCGGTGATGATGACGATGCCCGCATCTTTTAAATCTTTATAATCGCCGGCGATTATTTTTGAGCCGAACGTAAACGGCGCAGCATGGGAAATATCCATTGCTTCGGCAACGGCGCGTTCTTTGTTGACATCAATTAAAATTAATTTTTCGGCACTGCCTTCCGTGGCCAGCGAGTAGGCAATGGCGCTGCCCACCATGCCGGTTCCGATAATTCCTATCTGCATATTTTTATCCCTTCATAAAACGTCAAATGTTTACCTATTTTTAATTCACACTATATATAGGGTATGTTTTTTAAGAAATAAAGCCTAATTTTTAAGAAAAAATGATTTTTTTAGCTTTGTCTAACTGCCTGAAATAAAATATTCTTTTTTTTGTGAGGGTGCCGGAACGTTGAAAAGTACAAAAAAAAGCTTGTCAAATAAGTTTTTTGTGTGTAGCGTTTGTTTCAGACGTTAGTCTAAAATTTGTTTTAATAATTTTTAGAGGTTGAATTTAATGACTGATACCGCTGATCGTGTTAAGAAAATTGTTGCTGAACATTTAGGTGTTGAAGAATCAAAAGTAACAGACAATGCCAACTTTATTGACGATTTGGGTGCTGACAGCCTGGATACCGTTGAACTGGTTATGGCATTTGAAGAAGAATTCGGTTGCGAAATTCCTGATGAAGCAGCAGAAAAAATTCTTACAGTAAAAGATGCTATTGACTATCTTTCAAAAGCTGCGTAAGTCTTTGGAATTATCATAAGTTAGAACTCGCTCATGATTACAGGCGAGTTTTTTCATACTAGGTTTATCCGTGCTTTGCCGGCGGCGGTTATTTGAGCTGCCGCCGGGCAGGTGCCGGATAAAAATGAAAGGTTAGCGAATGAGAAGAGTTGTCGTTACAGGTATGGGCATTGTTTCGCCGTTTGGCAGAGGCGTGGAACATAATTGGAAGTCTTTGATGGCCTGCAAATCCGGTATTACGAAAATTGATGATGTGGACCTGAAGGATATTCCGGTTACGATTGCCGGCCGGGTGCCGTTTGGCGAGAACGAGCCTGATTTTAATCCGGATACGGTGTTTGCTCCGAAAGACCAGAAAAAAAATGATAAGTTTATTATGTATGGTATGGCGGCTGCTGGAGATGCCTTGAAAGATGCCGGATGGGATGCCGAGACGGCCAGTGAGGAAGAAAAAGACCGCGCCGGCGTTATGATTGGTTCCGGTATCGGCGGGTTGCAGGTTATTTATGAAAATGCCATTTCCTTTAACGAAGTGGGGATGAAGAAAATCTCTCCGTTTTTTATTCCGTCGGTGTTGATTAACCTGATTTCAGGCAATGTTTCTATCCGCTACGGCCTGAAGGGCCCGAACCATGCCTGCGTGACGGCCTGCTCAACCGGTACGCACGCCATCGGCGATGCCTCTGCCATGATAGCGCGCGGCGATGCCGATATGATGGTTGCCGGCGGTGCCGAATCCGCAGTGAATGTTTTGGGGCTGGCCGGTTTTGCGCGAATGAAAGCCGTTACTTCCGATTTTAACGATGCTCCGGAAAAGGCTTCCCGCCCGTGGGATAAGGCTCGCAGCGGCTTTGTTATGGGCGAGGGCAGCGGCGTGCTGGTTTTGGAAGAATTGGAACACGCTAAAAAAAGAGGTGCGAAGATTTATGCCGAAGTTGTCGGCTATGGCATGAGCGGCGATGCTTACCATATTACGGCTCCGTCCGGCGACGGTGCATACAGGGCAATGAAAATGGCTGTGGAACATGCGCGCGAACATGGCGTTGAATTATCGGATATCGGTTATATCAATGCGCACGGCACCTCTACTCCGGCAGGAGATGTCGGCGAGGCCATGGCGGTTAAACGTTTGTTCGGCGATGAAGGTATTAAACATGTTTCAATGTCTTCTACCAAGTCGGCTATCGGGCATTTGCTCGGTGCGGCCGGTGCGGTTGAGGCGGTTTATACCATTATGGCGATACAGGAACAAACTTGCCCGCCGACGCTTAATCTGGAGAATCCGGCTGATGAGCTGGAAGGTTTTGATTTGGTTCCGCTGAAACCTAAGAAACGCGAAATTAAAGCGGCCATGTCCAACTCTTTCGGATTTGGCGGCACGAACTCGTCTATCATTTTTAAGAAGTATAACGGTTAATTCCTGTTTGGCGGGTTTGATATGAAAATATTGCGAGGGCTCTTGATAACACTGCTTTTGCTGATGTTGTCAGGAGCCTTTGCCGTATGGTGGCTGAATGAACAATTCCGACTGCCACATCGTTTGTCCGGACAAGCCGAGGTGCAAATTCCGCGCGGAGCAACACTGAACGGCGTAGCCAGATTGCTGGAAGAAAAAAATGTGGTGGCTCATGCAGGATTGTTTGAGTTGTATGCCCGGCTGTATGGGCTGGCTGACAAAATCAAAGCCGGGGAGTATGCGTTTGGCGGCGAAATATCTATTGCCGAGGCTGCCCAGATATTGGCAAAGGGCAGTGTTATCGTGCGAGAAATTACCATTCCGGAAGGTTTGACTTTAGCACAGATAAAAAAAATCCTGAATGATAATCCTTATCTCAGCGGCGATATTACCCTTGATTTAAAAGAAGGCGACGTGTTGCCGGAAACATATCATTTTTCACGCGGGGAAAGCAGAAATGCCCTTTTATCAAAGGCTCAACGGGCAATGCAAGCCGAATTGGCAAAAGCTTTTGCCGAAAGAGATGCTGATTCGCCGTTAAAATCAGAGAAAGAACTGCTTATTCTGGCCAGCATCGTAGAGAAAGAAACGGGCTTGGCCGCGGAGCGGGGCAAGGTGGCATCGGTTTTTGTTAACCGCTTGAATCGGCATATGAAGTTACAGACGGACCCGACGGTCATTTATGCGCTGACAAAAGGGGAAAAAACTTTGGGGCGTCCTTTGTACCGTCGTGATTTAAAAGTGGATTCCCCTTATAATACTTATCTTTATGAAGGTTTGCCTCCGGCACCGATTTGCAGCCCCGGCGTTGATGCTATCCGAGCAGCGGCTAAGCCGGAAAAAACGCAGTTTTTGTATTTTGTTGCGGACGGTGTTAGCGGCGGACACAGGTTTGCTAAAAATCTGGCGCAACATAACCAAAATGTTTCTTTGTATCGCCGGCAGCTTCGGAAGCATTAAGAGCGGCGACAGGCTGGCGGTGCAATAGATGCAATGCCGCCCGAAAACCGAATATGAAGGCTTGAAATCAGATTAGGGCAAGAAGCTCTTCTGGCGTATCGATGATGGTTGCAGCGCCTATTTGCCGTAAAAAGCGGCGGGAGCGGAACCCCCAGGAAACGCTGATGCAGGGGAGGCCGGCATTTTGAGCTGTTTCAATATCCACTTCCGAATCGCCGATGTAAATGTTTTTTTCTTTTTCGGCGTTAAGCTCTTTGATGAGGGCAAAAACTGCGTCTGGGGCAGGCTTTTTCTTTACGGTATCGCTCACACCCTGCGCGTGGCCAACCAATCTGCCGAAAAATTTGGCAGCCAGCGCTTTGACGCCTTCGTCAAATTTATTGGAAACAATACCCATTTTTATGCCGCGTTTCTGCAGTTCCTGCAACAGAGGAATAATCCCCGGATAGGGGGCGGTGTAATCGTTTAAGTGGGCGGAATAATAGTTTTTGAAGGTGGCGAAAACCTTTTCAAACTCCGGGTTCTGCCGCTCTTGAGGGAGGGCTCCTGCAACCAGGGCATCAATGCCGTTGCCAAGCAGTGCCAGGGTCTCGGTTTCGTCTTTTTCCGGAAAGCCGTGGGTGCGCAGGGCATAATTTAAGGCATTTTCCAGGTCTTTTGCCGTGTTAAGCAACGTTCCGTCCAAATCAAATATCAGCATTTGTTATCCTTTCTGAGATGTTTTAGTGTGCTTCGCCCCAGTTGTTGCCAACGCCGACGTCGGCAATCAGCGGGACTTTGAGGTTTATGCCGGCAATGTTTTCCATTTCTTGTTTTATCAAAGCCGAGGTGGCTTCTATCTCGTTTTCGGGCGCTTCAAACACCAGTTCATCGTGTACTTGCAGCAGCATTTTGGTTTGCATATTTTCCGCTTTCAGGCGTATGGCGATTTTGTTCATTGCCAGTTTGATAATGTCGGCGGCGCCTCCCTGTATCGGGGCGTTAATCGCGGCGCGTTCAGCGAATGAGGCCAGGCGCTTATTGTTGTCCTGAATGCCGAAAATGGTGATTTTGCGGTTAAAAGGCGTGACAACATAACCGTTTTGGCGGGCAAAATTTATGGTTTTATCCATATAGGCTTTTACTTCCGGCATATTGGCAAAATAGGCGTCAATATAACGTTGGGCATCAGTGGGGGAGGCATCAATTTCTTTGGACAGACCGAAAGCGGATATGCCGTAGACGATACCGAAGTTTATCGCTTTGGCGCGGCGGCGGTGTTCCGCATCAACTTCGCCATAAGGGATGCCGAATACCTGGGCTGCCGTTTTGCGGTGAATGTCTACGCCCTCTTTGAAAGCTTCCTGCAAAAATTTGACATCGGCGATGGTGGCAAGCAGGCGCAGTTCTACCTGCGAGTAGTCTGCGGCTATCAGCTTGCAGCCGGGTTTGGCGATGAAACATTCCCGGAGTTTGCGCCCGATTGGCGTGCGAACCGGAATGTTTTGAAGATTGGGCGCAAGTGATGACAAGCGCCCGGTGTTGACGGATATTTGGCTGTATGTGGTGTGGATGCGGTGATTGTTGTCCATCAGGGCGAGCAGGGCTGACGTATAAGTTGATTTTAATTTTTGGTATTGGCGCCAGTCTAAAATTTTACGTGGCAATTCATGCTCTTGGGCCATTTGTTCCAAAACTTCGGCGCTGGTGTTGAGCGAGCCGGAAGAATGTTTTTTGCCTTTTAAGCCCAGTTTGGTGTATAGGATTTCGCCGATTTGTTTGGGAGAGCTTAAATTAAACTCTTCGCCGGCAAGCTGATAAATTTCTTGCGAGATGCTGCCCATTTCCGCGTCAAATTCGGTATCCATCTGCTTAAGCCGGGTTGTATCCAGCCGGATGCCCAGCCGTTCCATATCATATAAGACGGCAGCGAGTGGGCGGTCTATCCCTTCATAAACGAACAAGCGTTTTTCCGGCAAAAGCTGCGGAGCCAGCAGGGTGTATAAGCGGTATATGAAGTCGGCTTCTTCGGCAAAAAATGAAACAAGGTCGGCCGCAGGCATAGATTTAAAATCTGCTTTTTTATATTCAGGCGCGGCGCTTTTCAGCGGGATACCCAACAAATTTGCCGAAAGGGAGTCCAGCGTGTGTGTTGCGGACGAACTGAGCAGGTCATAGGATATGATGGCGATGTCATCGTATGGGAAGGGGGCAAAATCATACTTTAGGAAATCGGCCAACCGGTGCAGATTTGTCTTGAGGCCTAGTGAAATTTTTAAAATTGCCGGGTTGGCAAAAAGCTCGGACAGGAATTTTTGCAGCTCTTGCACGGTTACGCCTTCCTCTTTTGGAGTATAGGCAAACAAATCTCCGGTCGTATTCGGGTGAAAAGTGGGAAGTGCAACGGGGATGTAAAAGGCACGGGCGTCTTTCAGGCTGACCGATAGGCCAAGGAATTTGCCGCCGGATATGTGGGTGTTGAAAGCAAAAGCGTTTTCAGCGGCGATGGCGGCAGCAAGCTGTTTTAATTCGTCTTCGTTGCTGACCAGCCGGTAGACAGGGTTTAGGGCGCGTTTTTCTTCCGGCAGGTCGCCGCAGCGCTGTTTGAGCCAGTTTAAGGCTTTGTTTTTGAGGCTTTTGAAAGCGTGGCGCTCTAGCAGGTTCATCAATATTTCCCGGTGCGGCGCCATGCAACGCAAGTCTTTTAACGGCAGGGCAACAGGCACGTCCGGCTTCAGGGTAACGAGCTTTTGGGAGACGAGAGCGTCTTCTTTGTGCGCCATAACCAGTTCGCGGCGTTTGTTTTGTCTGATTTCCGCGGCATGTTCCAGCACACCAGCCAGAGAGCCGAAGGTGTTGACAAGTTCGGCGGCGGTTTTCAGCCCGATGCCGGGAATGCCGGGAATGTTGTCGGTGGAATCACCGGCCAAGGCCTGGACGTCGGTTACGCGTTCAGGGTAGACGCCGAATTTTTCTTTGACGTCTTCGGGGGTGAAAAATTTGTTTTTCATGCCGTCGTAAAATTCTACGCCGGGACGGATGAGCTGCATTAAGTCTTTATCGGCGGAGACGATAGTAACGTCTTTGCCTTCTTTTAACGCCAAATCGGCGTAAGTGGCAATCAGGTCGTCGGCCTCATAGCCTTCCATTTGCAGCCAGTGCAAATTAAGCGCTTCTACCACTTCGTGGATAAGGTCAAACTGCGGTTTCAGCTCCGGCGGCAGTTCGGGGCGGGTGGCTTTGTATTCGGGGAAGATTTCATTGCGGAAGTTTTGGCGTTTGGCGTCAAACAAAACCAGGCAGTAGTCGCATTTGATGTTGGCGGTCAGGCTTAAGAACATATTCAAAAAGCCGTAGACGGCATTGACCGGCAATCCCTCGGGATTGGTCATCGGCGGGCTGGCAAAAAAGGCGCGGAAAATGTAGCCCGAACCGTCAATCAAACAAACTTTTTCTTTGGTTTTTGTATCTTCTGCCATATTCTTATCTCCCGCTTTTTTGCCAATATAATGCCGGAAAATTTTATGGTAAA
>CALXTP010000007.1 GCA_944391435.1 uncultured Alphaproteobacteria bacterium
TGGCAAATCCGTTGCACAGGTTGCCTTGCGCTTTTTAACACAGGAAAATGTCATTGTCATACCAAAATCCGTACACAAAGAGCGGATGGAAGAAAATTTCAACATTTTTGACTTTAGCCTCTCTGCCAAAGATATGGAAAAGATTCGTGCTTTGGATACGGGGAAGAGTTTGTTCTTCTCACACTATGACCCTCAAACCGTAGAATTTTTGACCAGCCTCGGCAAATAATACTTCAAAGCGTTTAAGCGCTAAGGAGAGAAATAATGCAAAACAGAAACATCGGAAATTTGACCGTATCGGCCATAGGATACGGCTGTATGGGGTTAAGCCATGCATATGGAGAACCGACAGACGAACAAACCGCCGTTCAAACCATCCGAACGGCTTTTCACACAGGCTACACTTTTTTTGACACCGCCGAGATATATGGAACACCGGAAAATCCGCACCACAACGAAAACATTGTCGGGCAGGCTCTAAAGCCATACCGAAATAAAGTCGTTATCGCCACCAAATTCGGCATCTCTTTTGATGAAGCCGTAACATCAGGTCCTAAACCTCTGATACCGGATTCACGGCCGGAAAAATCCGCGCCTCGGTTGAAGGAAGCTTAAAAAGGTTGCAAACCGACCATATAGATTTATATTACCAACACCGCGCCGACCCCAAAATCCCGGTTGAAGATGTTGCCGGCACAATAAGCGATTTGATTAAAGAAGGAAAAATCCTCCATTGGGGGCTATCCGAAGCTGGGGAAGATTATATCCGGCGTGCGCATAAAATCTGCCCTTTGGCAGCCATTCAAAACCGGTACCACATGATGTACCGCAATTATGAAAGCCTGTTTCCGGCATTAGAGGAGCTAAATATTGGTTTTGTTGCCTTCTCGCCTTTGGCAAACGGGCTGCTGTCAGGAAGATACGGCCCGGATTCGTCTTTCAACGAACAAGGGGACTACCGCGCAGCCATGGCTCAATTTAAGCCGGAAGCTTACGAACAAAACAAAAATCTCTTAGATTTGTTGCAAAAGCTGGCTACTGAAAAAAGCGCCACGCCGGCACAAATATCCCTGGCCTGGATGATAAACAAAAAGCCGTATATCATCCCCATTCCCGGCTCACGCAAACCGGAACGCTTGGCCGAAAACGCCGCCGCAGCCAACATCATATTAACGGCACAAGAAGTGGCACAAATAGACACAGCCTTGGATAATATGAAAATATCTGCCGTTTTCGGCGGTTCATCCGTAAAATAAGTCGTTAACACAAAGAAAGCAGGCCTTATGCCTGCTTTCTCAATTCTGCTAATAATCTATGCTTCAACATTATATTTCTCACGATATTTATCAGTTATATTCTTCTGAAAATTTCGCAAAAAATCTTTTTCCAGTCCTCCGGAAACGGATAAACGATGATAATAAATATAATTCAATAACAACTCCATCTTACCAAAACCTAACAGATACGCCTGCTCTTTAATCGTTAGCTCATGTTCTTTAACATACACCTCAAACAAAGCAACATCTCCGCGTCTGATAAGTTCCGTCGGAACCCCTTCCGCTAATCCGAATTTTTTGATATAATATTCAATATCATCTGGGACACCCGTCGAGATAAATCTGATCTCTATCGCTGCATCAAAGGGTTTCTCCGTGCAATAAGCCCTGATTAAATCGGAATTTCCCCGTTTCAACAGCTTGTTTTCCAGAGAATATGTCCGCACCAGGCCATACTTGAGAATATGCGCCAGAATAACACTTATATCTGACTTTTCCACCAGGAGTTCCTGCATTTCAGGTTCAAACGGTGTTTTCTCAATATAACATTGAAGCAAACATTCATTGCCTCGTTCAATCAATTTGCTTTCCAACTTCTTATCAAGTCCGTATTTTTCAATATGGAGTTTAATAAGTGAAGAATCGCCTACCTGCACCAATAAGCTTTGAGCATTCGACTCCAACGGCGCTTTTTCAAGATAGACTTCAAGCAACTCAATATTTCCGCGCTTTATCAGCAAACTTTCCAGATACCCGGCCGAATAAAGAGTGCCCTCTCTATTTTTAAACATATCTTTCCATAAACCATACAAGCGGATATGAGATTGTACAACGGTACTATCGCCGTTCTCTATCAATAACGCCTGAGTTCGCGGAAGCAGTGAAGTCTTTTCAAGATAACAAAGAATCAAATCATTATCTTGCCTTTCCAGAAGCCGCATTTCCAACAATTCGTCTTTTGCCATTCCGTAAATATGGATATGCAGACGGATTAGGCGAACATCACCCCATACAACTAACAATCGCTGTTCTCTCAAAGTAAGGGCTGTCCGTTCTATTTTCCGGGCGACATAATCATTATCCCCGGCACCGATGGCGGCGGAAACTTTCAGGCTATCATCAAAACCTTCCATTCCGTATTGATGAAAATAAATGCGAAATAATTCTTTTCCGCGTTTCATTCCGGTATTAAAAAGTTCCTTCTGCCCGAGAAGTCTCAATTTATACTGCTCAGTATAAATTTTGAAAACTTCGGTGTCATCCAGCTGCACCAGCAAAGACTCATCTGTCAGTCTGTATTTGCTGAAATAAAATTTCAACACTGTCGGATTCTTCAAACGAAAAAGCACAAGAAGCAAATCCCCATCAAGGCTAAATTTACTCAGATACGCGACCAAGACGCTAGTGCTTGCCTTTTTCAGCAGTACCTTTTCCAACTCAGGAACAAGCCTGTGCTCCAAATTGCCGATAAGCATTGTCAAAAGCCTTATATTGCCGCTTGAAATGAGTTCAAGATACTCGGCAACAGTAAGTTCTTCATTCAATACACATTTACGTTTTACCAAACGGGCAAGTTTCCTGTTTTTTATGTTATTTCCAAACAAATAAGCAAAAAACTCTTTCCATCTGCCGCTTTTATTTTTTTCGGCAGCATCATACACAAACTCAACATCTTCAATCCCGTCAGAACCCGGCAAAGCTTTTTGCTTCGGCCTAACGGTTGAATTTCGTTGTACCAGCTCATTCTTTTTACAAGCAACATCAGTTACCTGACGTTTAGCCACTTCCGTCAACGGACGGTAATGTCCACATAATTCTTCTTCCATAATCAAAGGTTTTTACGAAACTATTCCCCATCGGAACGTTTCACGGTTATACAAAAATTATATCTCTAATCAGTTTATTACTCAAAATAAATGAAAAACGTGCATTCTGATTGGAAATATCCTTTACTTTATGAAATATTTGCCAATAATTCACATATATATAACGCACATCTATACAAAAACATCATGATTATATAAGAAAAACTATTTTTTGTCTACAAAAAAAATAAATAAATACGAAAAAAGACGCTGCAAATGAGCGTCTTTTAAATCAAAATGGCGGACAGAGTGGGATTCGAACCCACGGTACCCTTTGGGGGTACACACGATTTCCAATCGTGCACCTTCGGCCTCTCGGTCATCTGTCCATTGCTCCCGCTTTTATAACCTTTTTTTTTATTTGGCAAGCACTTTTTTCAATTATGCAAAAAATCCTGCCGCACTCAAAAATTATTTTCCGGATATCCGATAACCTGATTCATAATAACAAATTCTTCTCTGCCTAAATGCAGTTTATCTTTCAGTTCATCTTTATCAATATAAGCGCGCACAATCGTATTTAACCCCTTATTGGTCGCATACAAATAAACATTTTGCGCCGCCGCCCCTGCATGAAAAGATGAAAATTCTTTATCGCTGCCGGTATAAATCAAATTAACCGGAGCGTCTTTTACAAAATCCTGCTTGGCAATATAATCGCTGATTTCCTCATCACTGACCTTAATCAGGGAATTGGCCGCGGCGTCATACGACCAGATAGAGTTCTGATAAACAACATAAACATTCAAATTCTGTTTATTCATAGCCGTCGGCACCGTGCGCGTCCCTTTTTGGTTAATGCCGAAAGCCGCCCACAACAAATCGCTGAGCGTTTGCTCGCTAACCGGCTTATTACTGTAAGAACGCGAAGAATGGCGCTTATCCAGCAATTGCATCAATTCCGAACTTTTATCCGGTTGCGGCAACTTGCGCACCTCCGCTTCTGCCATAACTTCAAATGGCAATAAAACCAAACTTAAAATAAAAATAAACCTGCCCCACATGGTACCTCCTTTTGTTTATGATACCTGTTTAGCAGATTTTAATTTAAATTCGGTTAAAAGAAAAAGGCAATATTTATATTTCCCGGCTCCCCTTCCCCAAATTGACGTTAAGCGGCACATAACGCTCGTTCTTGGCTGCCCTTTCCTGTCCGGCACGCTGTTCTTCCAGCATTTTTTGTTTACGTTCTTCTATATTTTTCTTCTGCTCTTCATTATATGCCCGCCGTTCCTCTTCCAAACGCCCGGCGTGAAACTCTTTTGCCTTTTCAAAAATGACTTCATCTTTTTCATCGGGCTTTTTGGCAATGGTATTTTTAACTTTCAAAAAGGCCTTAACCAACTGGTCCGTACTAATGCTGTTTTTCGTTAAATCAATCCACCCCGTAAAATGCCCGTTGCTCAAAAATTCTGTAAAATCAATATAAAAAGGCTTAGCTTTTTTCTTTTTTTTCGGCGCCATAATTTTTTTAAGCTCCTCTGCGCTTGGGATTCGCCCCAATGCCTGTGCAATTTGTTGCGGTGTAATAATACATTCGCTCAAATCCAGCTCCATAATATTAACCCCGGTAAAATCCAACCCGGTAAAATCAACCCCGCGGAGATTAACCTGCCGCAAATCAATCCGTGTCAAATCCAGCAAAGACAAGTTTATCCGCCGCAAATTCAATTTATGCGGATAATAAACCGCCAGATATTCAACCAGCGCCTGCAATTCCTCAATAGCCAGCTCATCCATCCGGATATCAATCAAGATGGCGTCTTCAATATCCGCATCGCGCAGAATAACGCCTTCCATATTGGCACCGGTAAAATTCGTACCCTTTAATTTGGCTCCGGCAAAAATAGAGTCGGACAAATCCGCCCCGGACAAATCCGCCCCGGACAAATCCGCCCCGGTAAAGTCGGCCCCGGATAAATTTGCATCTTTAAAATTAGCATCTTGTAAATTTGCCGCAGAAAAATCGGCATGAGCCAGATTTTGGCCGGAATAATCCGTCCCGACCATATTCTGCCCGACATGATATTCTCCGTCCGCCAGATTTTTCCGCCGGCCGTTTAAATTATCATATTTGCTGATTTCATCTGCAATGGCATGCCAGGAATGGCTGTATTCGTATAATTTCGCTTCAATCTCGCCTTCAACGGCAGAACCGGCCAGAACCGCTCCCAGCTCCTGTTCCATAACTTCGCGTACATGGCCGAGTTGAGAATAATATGAACGCAGCTTTTCCATTCGGGGAGAAGTTTTTTTCACCGCCGCATGTGATGTTGCCGGCGGGTTGTCATCATCATCTTTTTTTGGCAAAGGCACACTTTTCTCTCCTTTGTCCGTATTCTCGTCAGCCCCGACCGTTTCAAAATGAAACGCCGTTTCCTGTTCACCGTCCGCAGAACCATCATTCTCCGCCGTCAACATGCTTACCGGAGAATAAAAACCGTTATTTTTGCTGTCGTCCGATTCGACCATATCCCAATCCTCTAAAAAGCTACGGGCAGTATACGACAAATTCAGCCAAAACTCAAGCCTGAATTAAATAATCCGGCTTTTTTTTATGCAAATACCAACATAAAAGCATACCGGGCACCGTCAAAAAAGCGCTGAACATAAAAAATGCCGGCCACGAAGTCTGATCCACAAACCAGCCGGAGGTAGACGCCAACACATCGCGTGAAAAGCCGGTTAAGGACGACAACAGCGCATATTGTGTTGCCGTATGCCCTTTATCGCACAAAACGGACATAAACGCAATAATTGCCGTCGTAGCCATACCGGAAGACAAATTTTCCAATGAAATCGTAAACATCAAAAACCAGACATCATGCCCGATATAATACAAAGGAACATACAAAGCCGTCGTAATCCCCTGCACCACAGCAAACCACAGCATTCCTTTAACCAGGCCGACACGTGCCAAAATATATCCCCCGACTATGCCACCGATAATAGTCGCCGCCATGCCGTATAATTTTGAGATATAGGCAATTTCCACTTTGCTGAACCCGATATCTGCATAAAAAGGATATGCCATCGGCGCAAAATAAGCATCGCTCAGCCTATAGCTCAACACAATCATCAGAGCTGCCAGCCAATACGGGCGGCTCATAAATAATCGGAACGGCTCCACGATAGCATACTGTAAAATCTCTTTTTTTCCGGGAACGGATACCTGTTTATCCCCTTCTGCCGCCACGGGCTCATCAGCCAAAAGGACTGCCGCCATTCCGACAACCAGCAGCAATGCGTTAATAAAATAAACTTCATTCCAGGTCAAAACGGCAGCCAGACCGATAGCCCCCGCACCGGAAACAACGCATCCTACTCTGTAACCAAGCACATACATTGTCGCACCGTTAATTTCTTGTTCCTGATTATCACGAAACAATTCCACCCGAAAAGCATCTAAGACGATATCCTGTGTTGCCGAAAAAAAACTGATGCACAGCGCCGCCGCAGCCATTTGCATCACGGAACATTGCGGTGTCAGGCAGGATATCCAGGCCAGCCCGGCAAACAGCCCTATTTGCGAAAACAAGGCCCAACTGCGCCTTTTTCCGAGTCTTTTCAAACCCCAAACCGATGTATTCTCCACCAGCGGAGCCCACAGCCATTTAAACGAATAAGGCAGCCTGAGCAGAGAAAATGCGCCGATTGTCCGATAAGCAATATGATAATCTTTCAGCCACAAAGACAACGTTCCGAAAACCAGTGCCAACGGCAATCCGCTTGAAAAGCCGAAAGCAACAACCAATAACATTTTCCGTGAAAAATACGCCGCCTTAGTCATCATCGTCCACATTTACCCTTTTTTCAATCAGATATAGCGGCCGCCGCTTAACCTCAATAAAAATCCGCCCGATGTATTCTCCGAGAATACCCAGAATAATCATTTGTACGCCGCCAAGCAACAAAATAAACACCAACAACGAAGCATATCCAGGCACATCCACGCCGTAAATCATCGTACGGATGATAATGTAAAAAGCATACAAAACGCCAAGAAACGACAGCAATGAGCCGAAATACGTCCAGATTCTAAGCGGCAGTGTTGTTGAAGCCGTAATGCCGTCCAGCGCAAAATTCCACAATTTCCAGTAATTCCACTTGCTGATGCCTGTTTTTCTTTTTTGCCGGACATATTTGACGCCGCATGATTTAAAGCCGGTCCAGCCGAAAATCCCTTTCATAAAAATATTGCGTTCCTGCAATTCCGAAATAGCATTAACAACCCTGCGGTCAATTAGTCTGTAATCGCCGGCATTATACGGGATGGGCGAACGCGTCATAAAATTATAAATTTTATAAAATAAAGCCGCGGTTAACCGCTTCATAAAGGAGTCGCTGCTCCGGTCGTTACGGATTCCGTAAACCATCTCAAACCCCTCTTCCCATTTTTTTACAAACTCAATAATCAGCTCCGGAGGATCCTGCAAATCAACATCTATCGGTACGGCCGCCCGCCCTTTGCAATATTTAAATCCGGCCATCAGCCCGTATTCTTTGCCGAAATTGCGTGAAAACTTCAAAATTTTAATTCTTCTGTCTTCAGCAGCATATTGCTCCAGCAAATCATACGTCCCGTCCGTTGAGCCATCGTCAATGCAAACAATTTCATAACTGTACGACGCCAGTTGCGCCATGGTTTCGGCGATTGCCTTAAAAAAGGAAGGCAGGCTTTCTTCCTCGTTATACATAGAAACAATAATGGAAATATCCGGACATTCTTTTTTTTCCGTAATGACTTTATTCATACCGGCCTCCTTCTGCTTGCATAATTGGGTATATCCCCATCCGATTTGCTAAAACTGTTCTTTACAGAAAAATTTTCTTTGCTCTTTGTTAACAGATTTAAGTTAATCTTGCCTTAAGAAAAAATATTTTTAAGGAATTTATCTCATGTCTTTCATCAAATCAATTGCAACCTTCAGCAGTTTTACCATGATAAGCCGCATTACCGGCTTTTTGCGCGATATGGTCATTGCCACTTTTTTGGGAGCCGGCACCGTTTCCGATGCCTTTTTGGTATCGTTTAAATTGCCTAATTTATTCCGCAGCCTGTTCGCCGAAGGAGCTTTTACATCAGCTTTTGTTCCGCTTTTTTCATCAAAACTGGTTGCTTCCGGACGGGACAAATCTGTTGAATTCGCAGCCAAAGCAATATCTTTATTAACTTTCTTTCTCATTATCTTTACCATTTTGTTTGAACTCGGCATGCCCACCGTTGTCAAAATTTTGGCGCCCGGTTTTGCCGAAAACCCTGATAAAGTCGCCTTAACCATAGACTTATGTCGCATTACGTTTCCTTTTCTGCTTTTTATATCCATTGTATCGTTTCAAGCCGGAATATTAAATTCTTTTGACCGTTTCGCAGCCCCGGCAGCCGCTCCGATTATATTAAACCTGGGCATGATTGTTGCCGGGCTTTTATCCGTCATCTTCCTGGATGCTCCCGTTTACGGCATGGCCTGGGGCATAACTATTGCCGGGCTTGTTGAGGTCATCTGGCTGAAATACTTTCTCAACAAAGACAGCATCCGCATCCGCCCCGATTTTCATTTTCTAAGCTTATTGCGGGATAAAGAAATCCGTACCTTATTCAAAAAAATCGCCCCGGGAGTCGTCGGAGCGGGAATCTACCAGATAAACATGGCCGTAGACACGATTCTCGTATCTTTGGTCTCCGGTGGTGCCGTTTCATGGTTATACTATGCCAACCGCCTGCAGCAATTGCCGTTGGGCGTCATCGGTGCCGCCATCAGTGTTGCATTGCTCCCGCTGCTGACCCGCAAGCTGAAAGCCGGAGAAATAAAAGAAGCGGCCAATGTTCAAGACAAAGCCGTCTTTTACGGCCTGATGATGTCGCTTCCGGCTGCTGTCATGTTTATATGTCTATCCGATTCGCTCATCGCTCTGCTTTTTGAACACGGGCGTTTTACCTCTGCCGACACGCACAAAACGGCATTAGCCCTGCAAGCCTACGCCGTCGGCTTACCATGCTACGTTATGGTCAAAGCGTTAATGCCAAACTTCTTTGCCCGCGGAGACACGGCAACTCCTGTCAAATATAGTGCCGTCGTCTTTCTGACCAATTTGGCATTAAACCTTCTTTTAATGAAGCCTTTCGGGCACGTCGGTATCGCTGCCGCCACATCAGTAGCAGCTTTTGTATCGCTCTTTCAATACATCCGTGGATTAAAAAAACACAATTTTTGGCATTGTTCAACCGAACTCAAATCCCAAATTGCCCGTATTTTTCTTTGTACAACCATCATGGGGCTCTTTATCTATACCGCCAAAACTTTTTTGCAACAGGTCCTGCCTCCGCACAACATCGGTTTTTTAATCCTCAGTCTGGGCATTATCGGCATAATAGGGCTTGCAACTTTTTTGATTAGCGCTAAAATATGCCGCATACTGGATATCGTAGCTATTTGGCACAATCTGGTTTCAAGGAGAAAAAAACATGACACAAGCCATTCTAACCAAGCTTAAAATCACGATTAAACGTCTGCTTGGCAAATGCGTTTATGGCTATGTTTACCTGAAAAATACAATCCGAGAATTGCGAACGCCTTTACCCGGTCCGTCCAAACCGCGCAAACACAAAAATAATTTTTTCAATTTCATCGTTTATCTGACCGAACGGTGGCGGGTCGTGCTGATAGGTTTAGCCGGATTTTTTTGTTTATATTACGGATTAGGCGCCGCTGTCAGTTCAAAAATCAATAACTCGCTTGATGAGGCAATTCCCATCGCCGCCGAAAACGTCGCCCCCGGACACACGGTTGCCGCACTGGTTCACATTCTCAAAACGCAAGTGGACGATTCTCCATGGACGCCTGCCCTGCCGGCAATTTTCCCCGCCGCCGTATTGGACAACCTGCCCAATTTTCAAATCGGAGCCAAAGACGGCGTTCGTTACATGGTCAAACGTTTATCCAAATATTATAAAAACAAAAATCTCCAAGAGGCCGAAACCCTTTTAAATTACCCGGCAGATATCTGGCTCTTTTCACAAATCGGACAAGACAAGCTTGCCCCCGGATCAGCCAAACAATACCGAAAAGCCCTGGCAAAATTAAAAGATTTCGCGTCGTCCTCCGTAACCGGAAGCCTGCCTGCCGAATATGAACTTTCAAATTGGCTGTCCGGAATAGAATATCTGTTTGAAAAACAACTGAATATCTTGCAAAAACACATACAAGAGCACAACACGGATCTTTGGGATTGGAAAGCCGACGATATTTTTTATCAAACCCAGGGAACCATTTACGCCGTCCACTACATCCTTTCTGCCCTGGCAAAAGATTATCAGGATATCATCGTTGAACACGGGCAATATGAAAAGCTGACGGAGGCTCTGGGATACTTGCGCGATGCCGTAGCTTTATCGCCCGTCGTCATAAAAAATGCACCGCGTCAAGATACTTTTGCTGCCAATCACCTGGTTTATCTTGGTTTTGACATTTCACGAGCCCTAAACAACCTGCAAAGCATACACCACAACATAAATTACAAACGGATACCGGCTCTATGATATACGAATACAAGAAAATATCTCCGGCGGAATTTCTTCTGTTTTTTTCGGAGCAACTCCCCCTAATCGGTACGTTTTATGCCGCCGCAAATACAAAAACGGAGCCCCTTCCGGATTCGCCGGAAGTTATTGCAAACATCTTTGCATCTGAGTTGGCTTCCGAAATTTTATTAACAAACTCTTTTGTTTATCTCCGTGCTGCAAAACCGGAAACGGCAGCAGATTTGCAAGCCCTATCCGCAGCAGAAATAGACGACTGGCAGGCAACAGGCATCTCGCCCCAAAAAGCACTTCCCGGGCAATACACGGAAAACAAAATAAAAATCATCCTAAAATCTGTTATAGCACCTTTTATGCAGCAAGATGGCGGAGATATTGAGCTGGCAGGTATCTCCGGCAGCACTGTCCAGGTTCGTTTTCTCGGAAAATGCCACGGCTGCCCGTATGCCCAACGCACTTTAAAAGAAAAGGTGGAAAAGACATTGGTTCGTTTCCTGCCCGAAATAAAAGAGGTGATAATGCTATGATATTCAAAAAGGCCCTCACTCTGGCAGCTCTTATCCTTGGTTTTTGTAAACCTTTATATGCAGAGTCACCTTCAATGAAGGTATCGGAGTTTGGCGGCATATTATATGTTGAAAACGCCAGCGTCAACGAGCTTGAAGAGCTTTTCAAAAAATACAAATACAGCCGATATCAGGCACTGGATAACGACGCTTATCCCGCAATCTTTACCCGTACCATGCCCGGCGATTTTACCCAAATACGTTCACAAAACAAAAGGAACGAATTGTTTATCCGTATCCTGGCGCCGCTGGCATTAAAAATCAACGAAGAAATCGCCAATGAACGTAACACTCTGTTGCGCCTGGAGCGCCGATTCTCCCAAAACGGAAGTTTAAGCAATGCAGAACAAAAAAAATTGGAAGGACTCGCCGTCAAATATGATTATTTTACCCGCTTAAAAGGCTCCGAACGGACAGACAATCAGCTTAAAAATCTGAAAATGCGGATAGACAGTATTCCGCCGTCAATCCTTATTGCCGCGGCAGCCATGGAAAGCAACTGGGGCACGTCGCGCATTGCCATGCAGGCCAATTCTCTATATAAAGAAAAAGTATGGTTTACCAACGAAGGGCTTGAGCCGCTGGAAAATAAAGACGACGGCTACCGTTTCAAAATTTTCCCCAGCCTTTTAGACAGCATGCGCAGCTTCGCCCGCACATTCAATTCAAATATAAATTACCAATCAATCTGGATGGCAAGAAAGGGATTTGCCGACCGCCACGGCGCCATTATCGGCGAAAGTATTGCTTATGCGCTGTCCACCTCGTCCAACCTCCCGAATTTTGCCGGAATATTAGACTACACAACGGCATACTATAACCTGGTTTCCATTGACATCGGCCATTTAAAAAGAGGGTTTGATAAAAATGAACATTGATATTTTTCCCGTTCTGTGCAATGAAAAAAATATGGCAAATTATGCCTACATCATCCATGACCTCAGTCATAGCCTGACATTGGTTATAGACGCAGCAGAAGCGGCTCCGGTAGCCAGCGCCTTGGAAACGCTTCGGCTTAAACCGGATTATATCCTGACAACCCATCATCATTTTGACCATGTCGGCGGCAATCTATACCTAAAAGACAAATACGGCGTACAAATTATTGCCCCCAAAAACGAATTTGCCGACGTTCCCGGTGCAGATATCGCAGCCGACGAAACGTCTCCGCTAAATCTAAAAGGGCTAGACATTAACATTCTCAATGCTCCGGGACATACCCTTGGCCATATATTGTATTATTTTCCGAAATCTCAATGGCTCTTTACCGGCGATACACTTTTCAACCTGTGCATCGGAGGTTTATTTGAAGGTACGCCGGCACAGATGTTCTCTTCTCTGCAAAAAATCAAAGCCCTCCCGGATGATACTAAAATTTTCCCTGGACACGAATATACGCGTTCCTGCCTGCCAAATACTCCGGAAAAAATTCCCGGTTTTGCCGGATACCTGCAAAAAATGGAGCAACGTGAACAGGGAAAGCTTGCGCCGGCAACATTAGCCGAAGAAAAAATATTTAATCCGTATCTACAAGCAACAACTTTATCGGAATTTATAAAATAAGCCAGAGGACAAAACAATGTTTTTCAGCCTGAGTAAAAAAATACTTCTGACAATTTTTACATTTTTCTTAGTCAGCGCCCTTATTTTCATCGCTTTTTTTGATAATGCCGTCGGCAAAAAAATCCGTAACGAAAGAAGCTCCATCATAACCAGAAACCAATACGTTATAGAGCTTTTAAACGAAAACATCACTCTGCGCCAAAAGCTAAATACTTTAACCCCCGCAATCCAGACACAGAACAATGATAACCTAAGTCAGAAAAAGGAAGAATTGAGCAAAGAACAAAAGCTCAACGAAGAATTGACAAAAAACTATAACGAAAACTATGCTACAATTCAGGAAAGCCTGCATATCCTGGGGCTAAGTGCCCTTTTAACCATATTGTCGCTCATCATTTTATGGATATTGCTGAAAATATGGATTATTACCCCGTTAAACAAGTTGACAACCTTGTCAATAGACGTGGCCAACGGCGATTTCAGCAAGCGTATTAACATAAAAAAGACGTATTTTACCGACGAATTCAACATTTTAATACACACGATAAATTTCATGCTGGATAACATCCAACAAAATATTACTGAAATCAAAGAAAAAGAAATTTTCCTGCAAAACCTCATTGACGCCATGCCCGATGCCATACGCATCATTGATGAAGATTATAACATTATTCTTTTTAACAAGGCATACAGCGAACACATAAAGAAAGAATACTTATATCCTTCTGCCAAATGCTACGGCGCCTATGCACAAGATGCGCAAATGCCGTGCAGCACCAGCCAATACCTGTGTCCATTAAAAGAACTGCATAAAACGAAAAACACCGAAATCAAAACAATACACAACATAAACAACCGTCCGTTATCCATAAATTCTGCCCGGATATATTTGAACGGCAAAAAAGGCATCGTAGAATCTTTTCGCGACTTAAGCGACAACATCAATTTTTCCCATCAGCAAAAAATATCTTCTCTGGGTTTTTTAGCAACATCGCTCGCCCACGAAATCAAGAATAACCTTGGTGCCATAAACTTAATTCTTGATGGGATTTTACAAAAATATTACGCCGGGGTTCCTTCCCAAAACGAAGAAAAAAAATACCTGGAAATGGTTTCGGAACAAATCAAAGCCAGCATAAAAATTCCCGAGCGCCTGTTAAAACTTTCACACAACATCCAACAACAGGATTCGTTGTTTAACGTAACAAACGAAATTTCGGATATTTTATCATTGTTAGATTACGAAATCAAAAGCAAAGGCATTGTTTTGATAAAAAATTTTTCAAATAACAAAGAGCAAATCTACGGAAACGACATTGATTTCAAAATGATAATCCTTAACTTGGTTCAAAACGCCATCCATGCCATGCCAAACGGCGGAACATTGGAAATAAAGACAAACACCAACAAAGAAAACCTGATTATTTCCGTCAAAGACACCGGCTGCGGCATTTCCAAAAACGCCATAAAACATATTTTTGAACCGTTTTACACCCTTTCTGCCAACAGCCAAAACCACGGAACGGGGCTCGGGCTTGCCATTGTAAAAAACCTGATAAACAAACTGCACGCCAAAATTACCGTCAGCAGCACCGAAAACGTCGGCACTTGTTTTGAAATAACAATTCCCCGTCACAAATCATAAAAAAAACTTGTAAAATAAGATTTTACAGTATATATAGCAGAAAAAAGATTAACAAGGAACACCAAATGAGTAAAGAAGAACTGCTAGAGTTTACGGGAGAAGTAATAGAAAAACTCCCCAACGCCATGTTTAGGGTAAAATTGGAAAACGGTGTAGAAATATTGGCTCACACGGCCGGAAAAATGCGTAAATTCCGTATTCGGGTAATGGTCGGCGACAAAGTTGATATAGAAATGACTCCCTATGATTTGACCAAAGGTCGCATCACTTTCCGTCATAAAGACTAAACATTCCGTTCCATATATGCAAGACAGCCGGATAAACGGTTGTCTTGCATATTTTATACGGATTATTTTGCCAGACTGATTGACTTGGCATCCACCTTAAAACTGGTCAAATCTTTATCTGCCTCGCCGACAATAATCACTTCGTCTTTCGGCGTAACAGTCAGCCCTTTCCACACTTTGCCCTTAATTTTAACCACAACATTGCCGGTTCCGTCCGTAAAATCATATTCATCGCTGCTCAAACGCTTGACAATATGTCCGGTCATCGTAACATAAGCATCATCAGAGAGTTTACGAACTTCCGCCACGCTCATTGGTTTCATTTCCGTGTCCACAAAACCGCCGGCCGGTTTGGCCATCTGATACTCCGGCACAGAACTGCATTCATCACAGCTGCAGCAATGCTTAGCAACTGCCGGATTGCATAAAAAAGTCCCCGCCATAAGCAAAAACAAAAACTTCTTCATTTTTTCCTCCTGTCAATTAAACAAAGAAGATATAATTTGCTTAAAAAGCCTCTTCAATAAAACTTTACGTTATCAGGACGATTTTTTCTGCCACACGATTTTATCGCCGAGCGCAATATGACGTTTTTGAACCTGTCCGCCGTTAATCTCCAGAACATAACAAAAATCTCGTTTGCTCTTAATTTTCCGCAAAGAAAGAGGTTCGGCATTTTCATAAATATCCACTATATAAAAATCACACCCGATAAACAGCATATCCAACGCAATATAAGTATTTTTCATCCACATCGCAGTCTTCGGATAACCTCGCAAATCAAACAACATTCCTTCATTTTCCGGCAATGTACGGACAAACATCAGCCCTTTTGCCAAATCATGCGGCGTTCGGGCAACTTGTATATCATAACTGGCCTTTTCGCCGATTTGCAAACTATCCGCCCGTAAATCAAAACTCCATCCCGCTGCAAACAGCAGCATTATAAAAAATCTCATCTGCAACGCCTCCGAAAATTTACCTTATTTTATACATTTAAGCTTAAAGTGTCAACCAGCTGAAAACATTTTAACGGATTACCATGCTTTACACCCGGCAAATTCAATCTTTTATCAAAAAAGAAGCCTGCACATTCACTTTTGCTTTTGCCTGTTTATGTCTGGCATTTGCCCCGCTGTTGCTGAATTTTGTTTGGGGCAATCATGACTGGCTGCCCATAATACAAGACAGCCGGATAACGCATGGGCTGATTGAAGGGCGCTTTTCGCAATACATATTGTTAAACTTGCTGTTAAACGGAAAAATACTTCCTGTTTTTAACATAGTAATCGGTTTTTTCCTCTACGCGCTCGCCCTTATACTCCTCTGCCGGAAATTTTATGATTTTGACGCACCGCGTTTTATAACAACGGTTATTTTGTGTGCTGTTGCAACGCTCCCGTTCCTGGCCGAAATATTATATTTTCATTATATAACGCTAAGTTTGCTGTCTTGGCCGTTAATCGTTGTCGCTGCACTAATGGCATGCAGACAGGCTTCTTTATCACGCCCTGTCTTTTTTACCTTTTTAGGTACTCTCCTGCTATTTTTCGCCGTCGGAGGTTACCCGCCCGTCATAAATATGTTTGCAGTTGCTGTCGTCGGACGGATGATATTGGATTACGGGCAAGGCTCCATACCTTTTCGCACTGTTTGCCGCAATGCCGCCCCGTATCTGATAAGCCTGTTTTTTTCATTGCTTGCCTTGATGGTCGTTTTTTTCTATTTGCATAAAACGCACCGCATGCTCAATCTGTATAACAGCCAGGCCGCCTCTTTGGCAGAACTGTTTACAACTCTGCCGCAAACATTACACAAAGCCCTTCTTGACTTCATCACGCCTCAGCCATTTTTATCATTAAAATTCAAATACTTAACATCAGCAATCTGTTTGATTTTCTGCATAATATTTGTCCGAAACAGCCGCTCCGCCGGCCACTTGTTTTTCCGGCTTCTAATGTTAACGGCTCTTCTGCTGTCAACAAAACTGTCCGCCTGGTTAACCAGTGAAACGGCAGACAGCGCTTTTGCAGCCGTAGATCCGGCCGCTTATATGGTCCGTATAAGTTTCTATTCTTTCCCGGCCTTGCTCCTGTTGTGTTTCATTTACCTGTATCAAACATCAAATACCTTAAATAAGAATATGGTATTTTTGTCAGCTTTCATCCTGTTGGCCGCAAACATCAGTTTATCTTTGTCTTTTTCAAAAACGCACCTGTTTGGATTCACCGCTGAAAATAAACTATTAGAGCGCATTATTTCCCGCATTCAGGAACATCCGGACTTTAATCCGCAAAATCTATACACGGCAACGCCGGCCGGGGAACTCCCTCTGCGCCGCAAATATTACACCGCCGGCACAAAAGAAAAATACGGCTATTACACCTTAGACACACCCTATGTGCGCCATTGGATTGCCTTTGAATATTTTAACTTTTATGCCCCCAAAAACTTTATCCGGGAAGGAACAGCCATAGAACCGCACCACATAACCAAATCCATGGCAGATTTTTTAACCTCCCGTATCGCCATATGGCCTTCTGAAAATTCCGTATACGTTAACGGTAACCACGCCATAATTGCCCTGTCCCCGGAAGGAAAACAACTCCTGACCGGCCAGTTTAGCCACATCAACCCGTATTTAACCGGAAACAATCCATGAAAAAAATTTTACGGTATTTAAATTTATATCCTGATTCAACTGATAAAAAAGCCTGGTTAGCAAGTTTTCTGCTTTTAAACTTTGCCTTTTTGTACCACACGCTCAATTTTATGTGGGGCAACCATGATGTCAAATTCATCAAAGAGGAATTACTGCTTTCCTCCGGCTTGTTTGAAGGCCGCTTTACCCAATTTATCCCGTATCGCCTGTTAACCGGCGGACAAATTCTGCCGATACTAAACAATCTGATAGGTTTTTGTTTCTTAACAACCGCCTTATGGTTGCTTGCAAAATATTGGAACATAAAAAAAACGCCGGCATCTTACATTTTATTTATTGCTTTTTTCACCACCCAGCCCTACACCCTGTCCTGGCTTTATTTTACCTTTATCACCATCAGCTGTATGTTATGGGCGCTTCTGGCTGTGCTGGGCTTGTATCTTTCGTCTTTCATAGCCGCTTCAAAACACAAAATCACCCTCAGCTTTTGCGCCGTATTGTGTTTTTACCTGACCCTGGGCGGATACCCTCCCGTAATAAACACTTTTTTCGTTTGCCTCGGCGGCAAGCTCGTCTTTTCTGTTTTATTGCAACATCATACCGTAAAAAATTTATGGCACACGCAAAAATTCACCCTGCTCAATATATTGATTGCCGCCCTATTGTTCAAATTGACCTTAAAGATCGTTGCTCCGGAAAATGTTTACAATCTAAATACCGAACCGCTCGCTGCCCTGCCTTCTAAATTCATTTCTGTCATCAAAATAGCTTTCAGCCAATTTTTCATAACCATTCCTTTTATGGAAAGCAGTTATAAAACGGCCGTCACCATATTATCCGCCTTAGCTGTTGCCGGCGCTCTGTTATATGCCCGTGGCCTCAGGCAAAAACTATTCATCGGCTTTTTGCTGTCCGGCACAATTTTGGCCGCCTCCCTGACAACCCTCTTGGTCGTGCCGCACACCGAATATGTTTCGCGCATTGACTTTTTCGGCGTTGCTTTTCTATATGCTTTTTTCCTGGGGCTTCTCCTGACATTGCCCGTCAAATTATCTTACAGCCTCGCCCTTATCTGCGCTCCGGTATTGATATTTATGAACATTTTAAACGATTACCGTGCCTTGCACACATGGAAAGAGGGATTTGATGCCGAATTTCAGATTTTGGACAACATTACCGAAAGAATAGAAAGCCATCCTGACTTCTCTCCTCTCCGCTCCTATCGCTTTTATCAGGCTGGAGATATATCCCTGCGTCCGAACTATTATCAAAAAGCTTACGATAAAGACGATGTCTTTCTGTTGTCCCTGCCTTATCTTGCCATCTGGCAGGGAGCAAACCTGCATGAATTTTATGCCCCGCATGAATTTATAAACCGCAACCTACCGTTATTGCCGGAAGACATCACTCCTGAAGTCTATAACTTTTTCATGCATGATGCCCGCCCGTGGCCGCACCCCAATGCCGTTTTTATCAATAACGACATTATCATCGTTGTCTACAACCAAAACGGCCTAAATGATTTCCGCAACAAACTTCGCCAGCTATATCCGAACCTCCATTGAAATTTTCTTTTTCCCTCCGCCGTTAACAAAAAAATTACGCTTTAATGTTATATAAAAATAAATCGGTTTAACTTTAGTTTTGGGTGATTAAAATGAAAAACATCGCCGAACTGGCCATCATCGTTCCTTGCTTTAATGAAGAAGAGGTTTTGCGCAGCAGCATTAAAACATTATCTTCGGAATTAAAAAAACTGGTAAAAAACAAAACCATAAAAGAAACAAGCAAAATTGTTCTGGTCAATGACGGCTCCACCGATTCCACCTGGCAAATAATAGAAAAAGCCCACCAAAAAGACTCCCGCATCAAAGGCATATCCCTGTCGCGCAACTTTGGCCATCAAGAAGCCCTTTTAGCCGGTCTGTACAACACCGAAGCTGACATTTACATCACAATAGATGCCGACTTGCAAGATGACGTTTCCGTCCTTTCGCAAATGGTAGAAAACTATTATAAAGGATATGATATCGTTTACGGTGTCAGAAACAAAAGAGATACAGACAGCTATTTCAAACGGACATCAGCTCTTTTCTTTTACAAGCTTATGAAATGGCTCGGCGTGGAGTTGGTTAGCAATCACGCAGATTTTCGCCTGCTAAGCCGGCGCGCCGTAGCGGCTATGTCCGAATTTAAAGAAAAAAACCTGTTTTTGCGTGCAATTGTGCCACTGGTCGGCTTCAAATCATGCAACGTATATTATAACCGTAAAAAACGCGAAGCCGGAACCACCAAATACCCATTCAAAAAAATGCTGCTGTTCGCCCTCCGCGGAATATCCAGCTTTTCAGCCGTACCGCTGCATCTCATAACCCTTTTCGGCATTTTGATTTCTTTTTTAAGCTTCCTCTTAATGTTATGGACGGTATACGGTTATTTTAACGGTTCCACCATAACCGGTTGGGCTTCCTTGATGTCGGTCATAACTTTTTTCAGCGGTATCACCATTCTTTTTATGGGCATTATCGGAGAATACATTGCCAGCATTTTTGTAGAAGTCAAAAACCGCCCCGTTTATATCATAGATCAACGTTTGGACTAGCTTAGCCATGCTGCCGACCGATATGCCACATAAAAAGCCCTCCGCCGCCGGATTTTACCTGCAAAACTGGCTCTGGCTTTATCTGGCCGCGTTTTTAGCATATTTGCCTTTTATTTTTAATTTCGTCTGGGGCAACCACGACTGGATATGGATAAAAGAAAAAACCCCGTTATTAAGCGGAGTTTTTGAAGGCCGGTTTTCCCAATTTATCCTGCAAAACTTTTTATTTGAAGGAAACATCCTGCCGATATTGACATTTATGTCCGCGCTCGCTTTTTTCACTGCCGGCGCCGTTCTCCTGCTGAAGCTATGGCATATTCCCCCCCAAAGATGCCCTTATATTTTGCTCGGCCTGTATTTGGCATGCACGCCATATACTTTGTCATGGTTATATTTCTCCTTTATAACCCTTAGCTGCCTGTCATGGACATTTGTCGTCATTTTCGCTTATTTTCTCCTAGAACATGTGCCGCACGCCCGCCGCCCGCACCTGTATATAAGCGCCGCAATCATACTTTTCATTTTGGCTCTGGGGGGCTATCCGCCGGTAATCAACCTCATTGGCGTTGTTTTTTTTACCCTTATATTAAACGATTTGTGCTTCAAATCATTGACCGCCCATAGCATCGTACGCAAATATCGCCTGCATGCCGCCGCCATATTAACAAGCATTGTCTTTTTCGGTATAGTCATTTTTCTTCTGCAAAAATATAACCTCCAATACGGAACTTATAATACGGCCGGCATATCCTTTTCTGACATACCGGAAAAAATAGCCCTCTGCATAAAAGCCGGTATCGGCCAATTTTTCACCACAACATCATTCATTCCCGCTTCTTACAAATATTTCGGCTTTTTTTTGTTTCTATTATCATTATGCTTGCTCTGGGCCGGCCTCCCCAAACATCCGGCCAATATATTCCTCTTCCTTTTATCCGGCATAGGCTTAATCCTCTCGCCGACACTGACATTCTTTGCTTCTGAAAATACAAATTACGTTTTATACGAACCGCGCATAGATTTTTTCGGCCTTCCCTACATATACATTTTTGCCGCTTCCGTCTTATGGCGCGCCAAAGAAGCCTTGCTTCGCAATTTAACTTTATTCCTCCTTTCCGCCCTGATATTCGGCAACATAAAAACAATCTCATATGCAGCCAAAATATGGACGCAGGGTTTTAAGGCAGAAATGTCTTTTGCCGAACGGATCCTGTCCCGCCTGGAAGAAAGCACGCATTTCTCTCCCGCCAAAAAATATACTTTTCTGCAAAGCGGCACATTGGATTTTCGCAGCAGATTCGCAACAAAAGATACCGATGTAAAACACGATGTTTACACGTTGACCGCCCCGTACATTTCTTGGCATCTGCCGGCTAAAGCCTACCAGTTTTATTATCCGCAGGATTTCGTCTCTGCTGATTTTGACGTCTACTGGAGTTACATTAACCCCCAAGCCGTTGCCATAACGCCGGGGCTCATCCGCTATTTAAGCGGGCAAGCCCGCCCCTGGCCGGATATCCGTGCCCTTTATACGGCACCGGGCACAATCATTTTAACCGTCACATCCGAAGGCAACGCCCGCGCCCAAAACTGGCTTGAACAACAAACAAAATCCGCCTCCTTCCCGCCTCTATGATTTTTCTGCGGCAATACTGCGGACAGTTTATCCTCATCACATATTATTTTCTTGTCTTTCCTTTGTTTACCCTGTAAAACTAAATTTCAAAGGAAAATAAAAATGGCTGACGGCAACAATAATCTTTCTTTAAACGGAAACATCTGGAACATTGTTCCCTGCAATGACCGTGACGTTGAACAAATGCAGCTGCAACAAAATGTTTCGGCGCCCCTTGCCCGGCTTCTGGCCCTTCGCGGCATAATGCCGAAACAAGCTGCTGACTTTTTAAACCCAAAGTTATCCCGCCTTATGCCTGACCCTTGTATTTTAAAAGATATGGAAAAAGCAGCCTCTCGTATTGCAGAAGCCGCAATGAAACATCAAAAAATCGGCATTATCGGCGATTATGACGTAGACGGCGCCACCTCCACTTCCGTTCTGCGCCTTTTTTTAACCTATCTCGGCGTAGAAACCGCCGTCCATATTCCCGAACGCGAAGAAGGATACGGTCCCAGCACGCTTGCTTTCCAAGAGTTTACGGAATTCGGCGCCGATTTGGTTATCACCGTAGATTGCGGAACATCGGCCTTTGAAGTGCTGGATAACGCCGCCGCAAATTTTGAAATCATCGTTTTGGACCACCACGAAGCAGAAACCCGTCTGCCCAAAGTATATGCCGTTGTCAATCCTAAACGCCTTGATGAAAACAACAATCGCCCCGACCTGGGATATATGGCTGCCGTCGGCGTTGTCTTTATGACCATCGTCGCAGTCAATCGCACACTCCGCCGCCAAGGCTTTTATAACGAAACTCTGCCGGAGCCGGATTTAAAACACTGGCTAGACCTTGTGGCTCTCGGCACGGTCTGCGACGTCGTACCCTTGCTTGGCCTCAACCGTGCCTTTGTCGCCCAGGGATTAAAAGTTATTGCCTCGCGAAGCAATTTGGGTTTGAAAACTCTTGCCGACAGTGCCAATATCACTGAAAAACCGGATGCTTATCACCTTGGTTTCGTACTCGGTCCGCGCATCAATGCCGGAGGGCGCGTCGGCAAAGCAAGCGTCGGCAGCCGTCTCCTGTGCAGCTCCAATCCGCTGGAAGCAAAACAATTGGCTGATAAGCTGAACGGCTTCAACCAGGAACGCAAAGATATAGAATGTTTCGTATTAGAACAATCCATAGAAATGCTGGAAGGCACACCGCAAAGCTGGCCAATGGCTTTCGTTTACAATACCGGCTGGCATCAGGGCGTCATCGGCATAGTCGCCGGAAAACTAAAAGAACGCTACAATCTTCCCGCCTTTGTAATGAGCATAGAAGAAGACGAAGTCAAAGGCTCTGCCCGCTCTATTCCCGGTGTAGACTTGGGCGCCTTAATCATAGCCGCCAAAGAAAAAGGCGTTATCACTAAAGGAGGCGGACATACCATGGCTGCCGGATTCTCACTAACGGAAGAACAAATCCCGGCCTTTCGTGATTTCGCCGGCGAATATGTTTCCCGCAGTTTGAATAATGTCAAGCCGCACCCGGTATTAAACATTGACATAAGTCTGACGCTTTCGGCCGCCAACATAAATTTATACCGGGAAATTGAACAGTTAAAGCCATTCGGCACCGGCAATCCCGAACCGCTCATTTTGCTTCGCGGCATTTATTTTCAAAAAACACGCATCATCGGCAGCGGACACATCAAATGCGAATTGGCAACTCTCAGCGGAGCCAAACTTTCCGCCATTGCTTTTCGTGCGGCAGATACAGATATGGGCAAAGAAATTCTGAGTCTCCGGCACGACTGCTACGATGTCGTCGGCAATTTGCGATTAAATTCTTGGAATAACCAAACAAATTTGCAGTTCACAATCATTGACGCGCAAAAATCCGTCAACTGACAAATATCCGAAGCATAAAAAGATTGACAAGCGCCTTTCACAAGAGTTTAATTATCAGGAAAGCAACAGGCGATATTGCTTTGTGTGGATTTAACTCAACTTGTCCGACACCTGATAGGACTAAAAGGAGACTCTTTTATGATAAAAACAGCAGAATATGTATCTCTCGGCCATCCGGATAAAATTGCAGACTATATTTCAAGCGCTCTTTTGGACGCCTGCCTGCAGCAAGATCCAAATGTCCGCTATGCCGTTGAAGTAATGGTCAAAAACAACCATATTGTCCTTGGCGGCGAAATTTCCGGCAACATCAATCTGGACGACCCGCAGCCTTTGGTAAAACAAGCTTTGCGCAACATAGGATACGATGAAAAATACCATCAGATATGGCAAAACAACGCCATCAACATCAATAATTTGGAAATAATCAACCTGATTAGCGCCCAATCTACGGAAATCGGCCAAGGCGTTGATGCCGACGGCTGGGGAGACCAGGGCGTATTCGTCGGTTATGCCGAAAAGGGAGAAGGCTTGATTAACCGGGAGTTGTGGCTGGCCAAAAAACTAAACAATACCCTTTATGAAGCGGCCCGCCATTCCGAAAATCTCGGCCTGGATATCAAAACGCAGATTACGCTGGATAATGACAATCATATTCAAACCGCCATTGTTGCCATTCCGATGTTGCAAACCGAAGACATCATGCCGTTGATACAATCTGCACTGGGAGAAATGCCGCAAAACTTGATTATCAACGGTACCGGACGCTATGCCTGCCACTCGTCAATTGCCGACTGCGGCGTTACCGGCAGAAAATTGGCCTGCGATTTCTATTCTACGGCCTGCCCCGTCGGCGGCGGCTCTCCCTGGACTAAAGACCCCAGCAAAGCCGATTTAACCTTGAACCTGTATGCCCGCAAATTAGCCATACAATACCTGGAAGACAATGACGCCTGCCGCGTTTATCTGTCTTCATGCATAGGAAAATCGGATTTGCCGAGCGCTGTTATCAAAACCCGCAAAGGCAACACCGAAAAAAGCGCCAATATTTGTCCGGACTGCAGCCCCAAAAGCATCATCGGCGAACTAAAACTCAAACGCCCGATTTACAGAGAACTATGCCGCCGAGGCCTTATGGCATATTTTGATAAAGACGGCAATCCGGCTTTTTAATTAAATTTTATACAAACAATAAGAAAGGGAAATGTTTTTCAACATTTCCCTTTCTTATTAAATTAACCGGCTATTATTTCCCGGTTTCGGTTTGCGGTTCATCATTGCTTTTTTCCGC
>CALXTP010000008.1 GCA_944391435.1 uncultured Alphaproteobacteria bacterium
CCTTCTCCCTTTCACCACCACCTCTCGCCCATCTATACCCCATAAAACAAAAGAACCGGCAGGTAACTGCCGGTTCCAAGGACTTGTGCATGTTTGTTACTAGGATTATTATTCAATAATCTTTGTAACGACACCCGCTCCGACGGTGTGTCCGCCTTCGCGAATTGCGAAACGCAGACCTTCATTCATCGCAATCGGGTGGATTAAGGTAACGGTCATGGTGATGTTGTCACCAGGCATTACCATCTCGGTCCCTTCCTTCAATTGGATGGAACCGGTTACATCCGTTGTACGGAAGTAAAATTGTGGACGATAGTTGTTAAAGAACGGCGTATGGCGTCCGCCCTCTTCCTTCGTCAAAATATAGCATTCGCTGGAAAACTTGGTGTGCGGCGTGATAGAGCCGGGAGCTGCCAATACTTGGCCACGCTCTACTTCTTCACGCTTTGTACCGCGCAGCAATACACCGATGTTATCGCCGGCTTCGCCTTCATCCAACAGCTTGCGGAACATTTCAATTCCGGTACATGTTGTCTTCTGGGTCGGCTTAATGCCCACGATTTCAATTTCATCGCCGACATGCAATACACCGCGTTCTACACGGCCCGTTACCACCGTACCACGGCCGGAAATGGAGAACACGTCTTCAATCGGCATCAGGAACGGCTTGTCTTTCGGACGTTCCGGCTGCGGAATATAATCATCTACCGCTTTCATCAATTCAATAATCGAATCATGGCCGATTTTCGGATCGCCGTTTTCCAATACTGCCAGCGCAGAACCTCTGATAATCGGGATTTCATCGCCGGGGAAGTCATATGAACTCAGCAATTCGCGGATTTCCATTTCCACCAAATCCAACAATTCCGGATCATCTACCTGGTCTACCTTGTTCATGTAAACTACAATCGCCGGCACGCCTACCTGACGAGCCAACAAAATGTGCTCACGCGTTTGCGGCATCGGCCCGTCTGCTGCTGACACTACCAAGATTGCGCCGTCCATCTGCGCCGCACCCGTAATCATGTTTTTAACATAGTCCGCGTGGCCCGGGCAGTCAACGTGTGCATAGTGGCGCTTTTCCGTTTCATATTCAACGTGCGACGTATTAATGGTTATACCGCGCGCTCTTTCTTCGGGAGCTTTATCTATATTCGCATAATCTACGAATTCCGCTTCGCCCTTTTCCGACAACACTTTTGTTATCGCTGCCGTTAACGTCGTCTTACCATGGTCTACGTGCCCGATGGTCCCGATGTTGCAGTGTGGCTTACTGCGTTCAAACTTCTCTTTTGCCATGAATTTATACCCTAAAATATTGTGTTACGACAAGGCTGTTATTTGAGGAAATCTGGAGCGGGTGAAGGGAATCGAACCCTCGTCATAAGCTTGGAAGGCTTCTGCTCTACCATTGAGCTACACCCGCTCAAACCAAAAACCTGAAACAAAAACCTATTATCAAACGAATTTTAACTGGTGGAGGGGGATGGATTCGAACCATCGTAGACGAAAGTCGACGGATTTACAGTCCGTTGCATTTGACCGCTCTGCCACCCCTCCGCTAAAATCGTTTTTGCGAAGGAAAAAGAATACATCTTTTAACCTGACAATAGGAATAAAAACTTATTTTTTCAAGAATGTCAACAAGTTTTTTCATTAAATCTTAAAGTTTTTCTTTTATTTTATATTTATTATGTAAAAAGAGAGATATACCATGCACAAAGATATCCTGACCGAAAGGGGAAATCCCCGTACGGCCGACATAGATTTGATGGACACGGCCGATATTGTAAAAGCTGTTAATCATGAAGATTTAAAAGTAGCCAAAGCCGTACAAAAAGCATTGCCGGAAATTGCTGCAGCCGTTGACATTATCTCTGCTGCTTTGTTCAAAGGCGGGCGTATGGCATATTTTGGTGCCGGGACCAGCGGCAGGCTGGGCATCTTGGACGCAGCGGAATGTATGCCGACATTTTCCGTCCCGCCGGAAACAATCCGGGCTTTCATTGCCGGCGGCGCAGAAGCTATATGCCATGCCATAGAAAGTGCGGAAGATAACAAAGCTTTTGCCATAAAAGATATTAACACTTTCGCCCCTTCGGACAAAGACGTTGTTGTCGGCATATCTGCATCCGGAAATCCGGCTTATGTTCTGACCGCCTTGGAGGAAGCCCGCCGGCACAAAGCCAAAACCATCGGTATTACCTGCAACCCCGATGCCAAATTGGCACCGCTGTGCGATGTCTGCATAACCACCGTGGTCGGCCCGGAAGCCATCACCGGTTCCAGCCGCATGAAAGCCGGCACCGCGCAAAAAATGATTTTAAATATGCTGTCTACCGCATCCATGATAAAAATCGGCAAAACCTACGGCAATTATATGATTGACGTAACCCCGACCTGTACCAAGCTGATAAATCGCGGCAACAGGATTATTTCAGCCATATGCCAAATTCCGATTGCAAAAGCCGACGAATATCGTATAAAAGCAAACAATAAAATAAAAACCGCCTGTGTGATGTGCCTGAAACAATGTTCAAAGCAGAAAGCCGAACAACTTCTGTCGCAGCATCACGGAATTTTACGAAAGGTCATCAAAGCATGAAAAAATTTTCATCTTCACACGTCAACAGCACCGCCAGCTCCAACCAGCAGCTAATCATTTATGGGCGCCACGCCGTATTGAGCGCCCTTCAAAATCCGAAACGCAAGATTCAAAAATTGCTGATAACGTCCGAAAACCGTACCGAAATAGAAAAACTTGCCCCGAAAATACCTTTTTCGGTAATTGATAAAAAGGAATTTGCCAAACTTCTTCCGGCCGATGCCGTGCACCAGGGATTCGCACTTTATTGCAACCGCCTTGAATCTTATGATATCACCGATTTGCTGGCCTTGGCCGAGGATAAAAAACGCTGCCATATCCTGATTTTAGACCAGGTAACCGACCCGCAAAATATCGGCGCCATTATCCGTTCCTGCGCTGCATTCGGAACATTAGGGCTGATTATGCAGGACAAAAACTCCCCTCTTGAATCCGGCGCTATGGACAAAGCAGCCGCCGGCACAACGGAAATCGTGCCGATTGCCCGGGTAACCAACCTCAACCGTGCCATAGAAACGCTGAAAGAAAACGGTTTTTGGGTCATCGGCATGGACGGTTATGCCGACACCACCATAGATAAAATCAACAAAGATGGCAAAATCGCCATTGTCATGGGTTCGGAAGGGAAAGGAATGCGCCGGCTGGTGCAGGAAAACTGCGATTCTTCGGTCAAACTGCCGATATCGCCCCGGGTTGAAAGCCTGAATGTATCTACAGCTACCGCCATCACACTCTATGAATTAAGCAAATAATAAACACTCCTCACAAAAAAAGGCTGCGAAAACAGCCTTTTTTGTTAATTAAAACATCAACATCAGCGGCCGCCACGGCTCTTTTCCTGAACAACATGATGAATCACCGCATTCACTTCATCCATATTCATTGTTTGATCTTGAGCCTTTTGCCGCCGAAGAGCCTCTTCTGCTTGAGGGATTTCTCGATTCTGGGTACGAATATCATAACGAAGATTTTGCACTTCTGCCACTCTGTTTTGAACAGAGGTGGTTCCGCGTTCAACACTTTTCTTATATTCTTCCTCTTGTTTTTTTCATAATTTTTATCATTTTATCGCAATTAATTTCATCGTAAACTTGCTCCTCTGGTGCATCAAGCGGCGTCTCTCCCTTCAGCTGCTTCCTGCTGACAAGCGGATACTTATCTTCATTAACATATATTTTTTCAAGAAGACTTGCCTTACTTTCAGCAATTCTGCGCGCCATTTCTTTTTTAGCCTGAATATTAACATATGTTGTTCTATATGAATTTTCACGGCTGTACCCGTCTTCAGGACGCTCATCTGGATACATATCAAAATACTTCAGCGCATCGTCTGTTCCATATACCTTTTATCTTCGTCAATTTTTATCAAATTGCCATGTTCATCAACATGATTTTCTCTCGTTGTAGACATATCCTATCTCCCTAAAAAATCCACAAATTCAGTATAACACAAATAAAAGGCCTGGCAACAAATAATCTTAGAAATTATACCGGACGCCGACACCGCCTTCTATACTGCTTTCGCGTTCGGCATTGTGCGACACCTCTGCCGCCACTGCAAAATCGCCGTCCTTATATACGGCTTCTGCTGTCGTCTTGAGGCGATTCTTATCCTCATCATAAGCCCTGATGCCGAAATCAAGCGGCGAACCGTCCATACCGACCCGCAAATCTTTGTACGGATTTAAAAATTCATGATAGTACTTTGCACCCAAAGCCAGCATCAAAGAACGATTTTTAGCCAATTGTATCCGCTTGCGCAGTTTCAAACCAACCCCAGCCTCCAAAGAAACCGAATCATTGGATTGCAGATTAAGCCCGCCGTCTTCTTCTGCCTCGGACATTGACGCCCCTTGCAGGTTTAATTCCGCTTCCGCAACCAGCTCTGCCACTTTCATATCAATACTATATTCCGCATGGTTATACAAACCATAGTACAAATCAAGCGTATCGGCTTCATGCGTCCCGGATAGAGCCCGGCGTTTATATGTCCCGTATCCCGCACCAACGCTTGGCATCGTTAAAAACTGGAAACTGTTATTCTTGTACAATACCGGCATAAATGCCATCAAAATCTTATTATTGCGGGAAGAAGACGCTTCATCATATTCCGCATCGGCATACGCGCCGCGCAACGTCGCCCCGATACTCCAGCCATTGCCCAATTTTGCCCCATATCCGATATAAGGGCTGTATACATTATCGGAATATCCGCTCAAACCGTCATATCCATCTTTTCCGGTACGGAAATAATCTGCACCGATATAGCCGCCGTCAAGCCCTTCTTCTAATATGCGGTTCTGCTCCTGCGTGTTCAAACCGCGCAACACTGCCATATTCTCCCGCGGCAGATTGGCATAAAAATTCTGTCCCGTTTCTATTTTTGTTGTTTCATCAAAAGTCTCTTTATCTGCGGCATCTTTAAGCGCGTCATACAACGCCTCGTTATTTTGCAGCTTATAGTTCGTTTCCAAAAAGTCTGCAATTTCCTTGTTATCCACCAGCTCATCAAAACCTTTGCGATTCATTTCCACATCAATATTATCGCCCTTGTTGTTCAACGATGCATCAAACATATACGAGCCGGATGTAATGGAAAGCCCGTCATCGCGCCCTTCAAACGAATTTTCGTTAACATACACGTCTTCAAAACCGCCTTTGACAATATCGCTGCCCGCCACAACCGAACCTTTAAAAGCATCAGCTTTATATGTACCGCCGGAAGCGAT
>CALXTP010000009.1 GCA_944391435.1 uncultured Alphaproteobacteria bacterium
AAACTGCAATGTACCGTCTTCGGTCATATCCATAATATGATTATAACCGATAAGCCAATTTCTTTCCGCCTTAATACGATTTTCGGTTTCTATATCATCAGCAACCGTGCCGTCCATCAGGAAATCCGTGTCATCATAATCTAAATTGCTCTCTTCTGCTACGGCTTCATAACCTCTATCGGGCAATGTCGTCTGATCATAATCTGCCGTCGGGCTTTCCGGCTCGGTATCCGCGGCTACCGTATCCAAAACGCAGGCATAGAGAGTTTCGCCGCCACTGGTTGTACAACTGCTCTGGTTTCCTTCCGTATCATCTTTCTTATACCCCTGCGGACAGTCGGTATAATAGCCGTCACACTCACCGGTAGAGGTGCCTAAGATAGTATCGGTTGTATCTTCCTGATATTCGGCTATAACCGTATGGGATAAACCGCCGCGGCTGTCATGTTCGTTTGCGACGGCAGGAATTTGCCCGCCATACCAGATTTGCGAGCCCTGACCGCTGCTGTATTTATCCAAAAAGCTGACAACACATTTGTCGCTCTGCGTCAAAACACCCAGCAGGCGCTCGTGAATTTCTTTTGCTTTCAGATATTTGCGGTATTGCATTTTGTAATCGCCCAACTTGGCTTTCAAGTTGTGCAGGTTGATGGCTAACGAAATCTGTTCATCTACCGGCTGCAGCTGCCCCAAGATTGCCGTATCATCCGTATTTAGCAGTTCCGCCTTATCCGAATTCATACCGGCACAGTCTTTGCTTGTACTTCCCGGAGCGCAAGCCGTGCTGCGTTTATAATCTCCGCCCAGCATTGTTCCGTCAGCATAGGCGTATTCACGGCTATCATTATAAGCAAACCGATAACCGGAATCTATGTAATCAGCAGCAGAGCTCTCTTCTTCCGGCTCAATCGGCTCAACCAGATTTATCTGCTGCGATGATACAAACTGCGCCTCCATCGCCGTTAAATCTTCAACAATGCGCATCAGGCGGTCGTAAACTGTGGTTACAATATAGGCATTCATCATTTCGCCGTATTGCCCCGGATTGGAACTGTCATCCGATCCTTGCAGCTCATCTTCGGTCAATTCCGGATTTACATATGCCATTTTCAAACCGAAGAAAACACAATTATCTCCCGTCTTCTCACCGTAAATCCCCTTTTGGCAGCGATCCAGACGATCTATCGTCTTTTCCACCAGCCCCAAGTAGTCTTCTGTTACACGGCCGGTCAAATAGGTTTCTATTATCATATCTTGTTGATATTCTTTTGCTTTTTTAGCATAGGCCGTTTTCATTGCCGTATAGTTGTCCGGATAGCTGCTCTTGGGAGGATATACGAGAAACAGCGTATTAAATGCATTGAAATACTCTTCTTCATCCAGACTGTCCGTGGTTATGCCCAATTTGGCACTGGCTTTTAACTTTCCTTTGCCGGGAGTTTTGTTTTTGTTCTTTTCATTTTTACGGCTAAACTTAGTTTCGGCAAATTTTTTCGCCTTTTTAAGCACTTCCAGTTTTTGCGTATTCCACTCAGACTTAATTGTCTGCGCTTCACGGTATGCCGCTTTCACGTTAGAAATGACTTTGTTGGCGTTGCCGGGAATGTCTACTTCTATATCCCACGGCATCGGCGGTATAAGAAAAAATGCTTCTGCTTTTGTGGCGGCTGCGCCTAAGATAACGGCACTTAAGAGCAGACATTGCAGCAATCTTATTTTTCTAACCATTGGTATCCCTCCCAGTTTTCTTCCTTGTAGTCCTTTTCTTCCGCGGCAGCAACGGCTTCGTTGGAAGCTTCGGCTTCGTTGACTATCTCATCCACATATTCTTTGGTGAGAATGTATTTTTCCAAATTAAATTCATTATACGTTCCATCAGGCGTCTTTACCCCTTCAGCATTTAACAGAGCCCGCGCAGCCATGTATTGAAGGCGTGCACTTTGCAATTTTGCGTACATTAACAAGGCACGCATATTTTCTATTCTGGTGGCTGAATACGACGAAATAGCTTCCAACTCGTTAGCTGATTTCGGCGTGTTTGCAAATAACTCATCCGCCATATATGTCCGGACGGGAACTTCCCGCCGCAGGCTGGCTGTTACCTGCAACATGTGTGCCGCAGCATTGACCAATAAATATTTGCGATCACGTGCTACCGCGTCAATCTTTGTCTGGTGCTCAAGCCGTCCCTGATCGACGTCGGAAACTCCTAATTCTTCGGGATCATAGAAGTAGCGGCCGATAAAATCGGTGTAGTCTTGCTCTGTCGGGCTGAACCTGTCCACGATATCGTCTTGATTTTTCATACTCCATTCCAGCTCTTCATTGCCTTCCGTCTTGTCTACGAAGGACGATTCATCTTCTTCGTCTTCTTTTTTCAATTCATCAATCCGATTTTGATAGGTTACATATTGCGGATCTGCATTTGTTCCTACTTTAGCCTTTTCCGATTCAAGAATTGACAATTGTGCCAATAACTCGTCTTCAAGGGCAGCCAGTTCCTCGCATGCCGTTTCTAAAGCATCATATTCCATTTTAAGCGTTATGTATTCATCATAAGCTTTTTCGGACTCGCCCGGAACAAACTTTACCTCTTCATATTTTTGTTCGGCACTTTCCATTTTGGATTTGACTTTGTTGCGTTCACTCTCTTTTTCTTTTCTGGTGGCCGTTGTATCGTCAATGCTTTTTTGGGTCATCTCTATTTTTTTGTCAAAGTATTCATTTCTGGCCGTAACATAAGTTTCTTTCTCTGCTTCCATTGCCTCCAGGTTCTTTTGTTTTGTTCCTTTGACGATTTCTTTTACATTCTTTTTTATCCAAGGGCTTGCATATTCGTTAAAGTAATCTTTGCCGATACCGAACAAAGCCTCTTTGTTTATACCTTGGGAACTTAATTGTTTGGCTTGTGAAACATGCTGCGATAATTTGGTGGAGGCATCGCTTACCTTGCCAACCCATTCACTGATTTTAGCAGCCAATGTTGCACCGTCAATAATCAATGCCTGTGCGGGTACTGCCGTACTCAACATCAGAAAACAAACCAAGCTAACCGTTACCTTTTTCATCTCTTATTACTCCTCTGTCCTGTTGGTTTGTTCCGTTAATTCGGCAGCAGAAACGCCGCTGTTCATATAGGAGCGCAGCTCCAAAATCCGATTTAAACGTTGCTGGGTGGCTATGTCCACAATGTTTTGAGCATTCAGAATTTCATCCATGTTCTCATTGTTGAAATTGGATTGGTATAAAGAACCATCTTCCAACAATATGCTTTGACGCGTAGCAACTGCTTTGGCAAACAAAAGCGCCGTATCGTCCGAAACGATTGCGTTAATATGGCGGCGATTTTCGTTTATCCTTTCAAAGTCATCCCCCTGCCCGCGCTTATAAATGTAAACATCTTTTACCACCTCAACCAATGATGCGTCCGTTTTCTTTTTCAGATTTCCGGTTGAGAGTTCTTCTGCGCCAGGCATAACGCGAATCTCATCCATGGTTTGGATATAAAACATTTTTGAATCTTTTGCCCATGTTTCCAGAGCTTTCGTATCACAACTTTTCGGATTTTTGTAACAGCTTTTGGCCAAATCAAAACCCTGGCGAGCCCTTTTTTCTATATCCCTCAATTTTTTCTGGTATTCCTGGACTTTATTTTCTACATCCTTATACAACTCAAGCACAGATTGAACTTTTGCCATTATGTCAAAGATGGCATAGGCCTCACGCGAATAAACGAACAAAGATAGTACCAAAATTATGAAAAGCTTCTTTTTCATTAGCCTTCCCCTCCCTCTGACTGGCCGAAGTATGTATAATCAAATGTCATTAAATCTTTTAATATTTCTGTTTGTTGATTTTGTGCATCAGCATCTATAAGGCTTAAAATCTGCATTGTCGTATAGTAATTCATCTGGGCTCCGGCAGAGTAATCGTCACGTGCGGTCGTACTCTCCTTTATCCCGTCCTGCATACTGATAATGTTCCTGTCATAGTCGGCAGGCAAATCTTCCGGATCCATATAATCCAAGCTGGATTTGTAGGTATTGACCGCAGCTAAAAACAAATTAAAAAAAGCCGCATCGTTATATGCTTTCTTTTGTTTTAGCCGCCATTCTTCTTTTATCTGGTCGCCGACACCACCGCTGTCATCCGTACCCAAGCTCACTCCTTTGGCATATTTGTACAAGCAATCGGCTATGTTCTTTTCTTTTTCCTCAATTGATGTGGCGTTGCTTTTATTTTTTGCCGATACTGAAATATCTTTTGCGTCCAACTGGCATATTGATAAAACCACATTGGGAAAAATAACTTTACCTTCTACGTTTTTATCCCTCTCCTCACTTTCAAGGTCACTACTTTGCATTGTACCACGGTTTTCATTTGTTGCTTGTACAAATTCAGAATCCCTGCCGTCCAGATATAAATTTGTATCTTCGCTTAAATCCCTTATCATGTCTTTGGCTCGGCTCAGAGCATCAACCCGACGAATGTCACTCCATATTTTCGGCGCTTCAATATCCGTCATACTCATCAGTGAAAAAGCGCTGCGCGTATTGTCTACGTCTTTTAAAGTTTTGCGCAATACATATAAAGTCCCTTTGTTACTATCGTTATCCGGCTCCAAGGCACTCCATGTTGCGGCAGTCTGCTTGGCCTTGCTTACATTAACAATGTTAGCCACGCTGTAATCTTCCAAAATGTGTTTATATATACCATTTTGTTTGTACGGCTTATATAAATTTTCTTCATAAATATTCGGGTATAATTCTTGCTCTGCCTTTGCCTTGACGACACAAGCCCTGAATTTATCCGGACTATCTTCTATATCTTCAACCTCTAAACCGTCGCACCCCAACTCTGCCGGCAGCAAAAAACTATTATCCGACGACTCGGCGTAAATCCCCGTTGACCATACCGGATAATGTTCCGACCGAAAGTTGAAAACATAATACTTGTTTACTTTTTTTTTGAGACTGGAAACTTTTTCACTCCCATCGGAATAATCGCCTGTATCGCTTACGGCGTCCAGAATGTCTTCTTTAAGGGTATCCAGCTTATCCGCTACCTGTTGCGCAGCGGCAACCAATCCGTCTATCGTTCCCTGGTCAATGGAGGCATCCATTGAGGCAACGCTTTCTTTGAACTTCTCGCCGGCTGCCGTCAGACCTTCCCTTGTTATTTTTCCGCTGTAATAATCACTTATGGCCAAACTGTAATCATCAAAAGCCGCTGCTATTTTTTCGCTGTATTGCTCATTATAATTTTCTTTGGCATCAGCGATAATTCCTGCTGCATCTTCTTTTAATGACGTTATCTCGTTTTTAATTTCTTCGGCTTGCTGAGTTAATTCTTCTTTTGCTTCGTCTCCTAATTCCGGATAATTTTTTGTTTCCTCCATAACCGCATCTATTTGGCTATTTGCCTGTTCAAGCGTATCATTTATCTCTTTTCCTGCTTCATCCAGCTGGCTATTGACTTCATCTTTTCTGGCTTCGGCTTCTTCTTTGGCCGTATCAACCGTTTCCTGTACGTCTTCTTCCGATGCGCCGGAATCTATCTGGCTTTCTACATTCTCTGCCAGGTTTTCCGAACTTTCCTTTTCTGCTTCTTGCGCACCGTTTATCATACTATCTATTTCGTCAACCCGGTCTTCCACGTTTGACATCGTATCTTTTGCATCGTTAAATGCCGTGGTTACGTTATCTTTTATGTTGGTAATGGTGTTCTTTAAGTCGGTAGCATATTTTTTTACGGAGGCTACCTGGTCGCCTACCATAGTAATGGTTTTATTTATTTGTTGCAGCTGGCTGGTGGCATTGCTCACCTGATTGATGCCCGATGCTATGGTTTGGGCAAAAGAAGTCACTTCCGACAAATCAATTACCGGCCAGATGAACGCATGAGCCGAACGCCAAGTCAAAAGACTACCGCATATTACAGCATATGCCATAATTTTTACAGTTATGCTTTCCTTTTTCATTTTGTGCCTCCCTTTGTCGTCTACGGCTTCATTTTTCATATAATTCACAACTTCTTGACATAATCTTAATTTTTATTGTTGATCTGTTTTTTTATATCTTCTGTCAATATTATCAACTCTTCTTTGACTTTTGCTTCCCGACGATTGATTTCGTCAAGAATCCCTTTATCCGGCATTACGTTAATTCCCGAAATTTCTTTTTTCAGCTGCTCTCCGGCTGCAAAAACCATTTCTTTGCTTGTATTGCCACGCAAAAATTCATTTACCAGCTTTTCATAATTACTTATCCCGTCGGCTACTTTGTCCTGATATTCAAGATTGTAATTATCCTTTACCGCTTCCATTACCGCAATGGCTCTGTCTGACACATCCTGCTGTTCTTTCTTTAATCCGGTCAGCCGTTCCTGTAATTTCTTTTTTTCTTCCGCAGATATGCTGTCTATCCCAGCCAACGCCTTTTCCAAACGGGCAAATACGCTCAGGCTTTTTTGCGCCGTCTGGTTTAATGTGCTGATTGAAGCATCAAAACTGTCATTAACACGTTCAGCAACCTTGCGGCTTTCGTCTTTTACCGTGTCAAAACCCAGTTTCATTTCTTCCGCGGCTTCTTTTGCCGAGTATTCCGAAACTTCCTCTTCTTCTTCCTCCTCTTCTACGGGAACATTATCGGATTCAGACGCAGCTTCTCCTTTCTCTTTTTGTTCTTTCTTTTCTCGGTATTCATCGTATTTATCTTTGGCTTTATTATAGGCTTTTTCCGCATCTTCAGCCTTACCGCTCAAATTTTCCTGTTTTTGATTAATATTATCCAGAGCGTTTCCAAATCCGCCCGTATCTATTATCCCCGTTTCATTGATTTTATCAAGCGCATTACCAATACCTTCGGTCGCATTGCTCAAGTCATCAGATCCCTGTTTTATCTTATCAATCAAGTTTCCTGAATTTTCACCGGTATATTTGTCTTTAAGCGCATCCACCAGACCTTCATCTTTTGCCTTGTCTACTTCGCTTTTTAGGTCATCTAAACCGTCTTTTGAAGTATTGGCTAAATCGGTTATACTTTCCTGTTTATTATTAACCGAGTTAATCGTATCTTGAATGCCGTCCGTATTTACCAGTCCGGTTTTATCAACTTTACCAAGGGCATCACTGGCATTTCCGGCCGCATTGCTCAAATCATCAGAAGCCTGGTTTATCTTATCCATCCAATTTCCAGAATCTTCGCCGGTATATTTTTCTTTTAATTCATCCAATATATTATCTTCTTTTGCCTTGTCTACTTCACCTTTCAAATCCTCATATCCGCTCTTTGACGTATCGGCCATGTCTACTATATTTTCCTGCTTATTGTTAACTGAATTGATAGTATCCCTTATATCGCCGGTATCTATCAGTCCGGTCTTATCAACTTGATCAAGCGCCTTATTTGCATCTTCCGTCAAATCCGAAACCTGTTCGGATTTATCTTTAACCTTATCCCAGAAATTTTTCTTTGATTCAGTGTCTTCTGTTTCTGCTACCGTATCTTTGATATCCGGATTGTTTGCTTTATCCTGCGCATCATTCAGGAAATTCTGTGCATCATGCGCTGCCGATTGCGCAGAATCTATACTGGAAGTTACTTTGTCACTCAGGCCGGAGGTTTGCCCCAAAATATCGTTGGTTTGACTGGTTAAACTGCCGGCAAATCCGCTCTGCATTTCATTAGCCTGATTTAGTGTGTCTGTTATATTGCCAAAATCCGCATCTACACCGGGGATGACATTTACCGTATCTTGTATATCATTGACAATTCCTGTCATATCTTGGATATTTTTGCGCAAATCCTGGCTGAACTGGTTTATGGTGTCAATGCTCTCACCTATTGCCCTGATAGCATCTTCCAGCTGTTTCAACTGCTCTTTTGCCTGAGACAGGCTGTCTAATGTTGTTGTAACGTTGGATACTATCGGAATTATCTCGCCAAAGTCCAATACCGGCCAAAAAGCATGTGCCTGCTTAACCGGCAAAAGCGATGCGCAACAACATAAAATTGCAATCGGCCGCTTATATTCACACATAATATCCCTCCCAGTCAAATAATATTTGGTTGGTATTTTATCACATTTTCCTTTTTTTGTCAATAAAATTATGCACCAATACCATCCAGATATTTTGTTACAAAGCCATCTTCTCCATATTCTTTGACAAGGCTGTCCACCAGCAAGACATTCTTGATGCCGGAATTGTACAATTTCAAATATGGACCTAAACCGCTTAAATTTACATCTAAGATTACAGATTCACCTTCTCCGTTCTCTCCCGCATCAGGTCTCTTCAGCAATATGGCATAAGGACAATCACGATATGACTTTCCGCTGATAAAGTCGTATTCGCTGTCGGTTAAATTCCATTTGGCATATGATTCCGGCGTTGCCTGCGTGTTACGGAAAAATATCATCGTTTTACATTGCCCGCGTACGGCATCGCCTACACCCAGCTCATCTACAATGTTCGGCTGTTGGAATGCACAAAGATATGCCTGGCGTTTTTTACGCCCTTCTTGCAAACCTTTGATAAAATTATCCCGGAACATTTCATGCTTTAACATTGGCGCCGTTTCGTCTATCATAATCAAAGCCGGAGAACCTGTTTCCGTACTTTCCGTTTGAATACGATGCATGATGTAGCTAATAGATGCCGCAGCTAACGTATCATCATCAAAAATTTCTGTAAAATCAAAGGCAACAAAACGATTTGAACTTAAATCCAGACTATCGTGCTCGGCATTAAAAATGTTACCGTACTGGTCGGGGTTAATCCAACGGTACAACTCGCGCCGCATTGTTCCCGTCGGCGAAAAACAACTTTTGTACAGATTTTTCAATACCCGTTCTTCCGGACGCAAATAATCAAAAGCCGTCGTTACCGCTCGCGCCGCTTCACGTTCAGACAGAGCATCCGTTGCCATTGTAATTGATTTTAACCAATTACGCAAAAAAGCACGGTTACTCATGCTGTCTCTTGTATCAAACGGATTAAGCGATACATTTTTGCGATCGCCGCTGAAACCAACGTAAGCACCTTTTACCATGTGGGTGAAAATTTCCGCACCACGGTGACGGTCAAAAAAGTATACGCGCAAATCTCCATGCCGCATTGCCTGCCCGGCCAAAAACGTCAACAAAGTCGTTTTACCTTGACCGGTCGGACCGACGATACAACAGTGTGCCACCGCTGATTCAGCTGCCGAAATATGGAATTGAAAACGATACGGCGATCCGCTCATCGTACGGAAAACGGTAATAGGACCCTCGCCCCAGTCGCTTCGCGGCAAACCGGTAGACAACTGCTCAAAAGACACCGCCAGAGAAACCACACGAGATAAATAAAAATATGTCCTGCCGCAAGTGTCATACCCCGGAAACTGATTAAAGAAAGTGGCTTGGGCTATCCAGTTTTCACGAACCGGGGTTACGCTGAACAAACGGCATATACGTTGTATTTCACTTTCGCCAAACTCTATTTCTTTGATAGTGTCGCCTTTAAGAATGAAACTCATGGAATATTCCACCAGCGACTGGTGATCGGCATCGCTGTCTTCAATCGCTGCCAGCGCTTCACTGTACTGTGCCACAACATCAGACGAAAAACTTGTAACTTCAGACATTTTTTGCTGTTGAACCAATATCATCCGCGCTTTTGGCTTAAAAAGAGGATGGATATTGTGCAAAACCGTCATTTCGCAATCAATGGCCAGCAAGGAGGATATCATACTTTCATCCATATAATCACCGGAATTGCGTATCCCCATAGTCAGGGCATATTTTTCTTTTCCACCGGAAAAAAATTTGATTATACCTTCTTCTCCGGTAAAATGTATACCGTCAGCCGTCATCAGTTCCTTAAGTTGAAACCCCTGAGCATTTCTGGCTTTCGGCAGCGGATGGCTTATCGGATTCAGAACACGGACAAAGGGATATATCGGGCTAAGCTCCGCCGGGCTCTCTTCATCTTCATACATTACTTTTATGCCGTAGTCATTTAAATTTGCAACGACGGATTGCGAAGCATAATTTAAATCTTTGACGGCATCTTTTTTATCTTCTATGGAAAGAATAATGTAGTGGTCGTTTTTGTATACACGGCTTAAACTTTCACGCCATTTATCATCTACGATTTTCAGCCATTTGTTACCAAAATCTGCCTTATTTTGTTCCATGGGAACACGCTCGCGCAAAGTAATGACACGGCAAGTTATTTGTAAGTCTGCCATATTGTCCAGCCAAGCTTTGCGTGCTTCAAACATTGATAATATCGTTTCTTCCCGGGCAGATGTCAAATCAATGCCCTCTACTTTAAAAACCCGCACATACGTTCCGTTTGTACACCTCAGCGTTGACCCGTCAGACAGCAAGTTGTCAAATGGTAAAAAATCGGATACGCGTGATTCACTCGGCTGAGGCAAAACCCATGTTCCGATTTTTGACACCAAAGATATAGCAATAGCCGCAGCCGCAATAATACCCAATACCGCAACAAATGCATCCGTGCTCTGCAGACCGGCCATAAACAACGTATAAAAATCAAAATCAAGGTTCAAATTTGTGCCCTTTCACTTTATACAAATTATGCGGAATAACATTGGTTTGGCCAAAGGCTTGTATCATTCCAGACAAATGCGGATCTTTGGCTCCCAAGGCAATCACTATCAGGTGGCCGATAACAATACTGACAATGAAAATTAAAGGGTTAATATCCCCTATTCCGATAGCCATAAACATGAATGGAATTTGCAATCCCGCGTTCAATGCCGTCGGCAATACCGGCCCCCAGAATAATTTCGGAGGATTTGCTACCGCTTTTAAGATAATATCCTTCATTTGGCCAGCTCCTTATCGTGTCCTATAGATTCTACGCCGGCAAATCTTACAAAATTATTAAATTCAGCTATTTTTTTATATGGCTATAAGATTAAAACGGCTGATGATTTAATCTAGCTGCCTAAGCTGCTATGTGATGTGTTTCCCATATTGTCATCATTAAATTCTGTTGATAAACTAGCATGACCGCCAGAAAAATAATCAATGATGCCACCGGTGACCGACAACATGCATAAACTGATGAATATATAACCCAAATGTTTAAAATTGATTTTCCCGCTGATGGCCAAAAACGTAAACATTACAATACCGAAACAGGAAATTGCATACGCCAAAACACGCAGCTGGCGGACAAATCCCGATGTTTTTTCTTTTAGCGCACTAAATACACCGTCATCCGCCACGGAAACCCCGCAAAATGCCACCAAACATATCGCGCAAAGCACACAAAACAGGACTATTTTTTTGTTTTTTACCATTGTTTCCCTCCTAAGCACCAGTCATCACGTTGGCAGGAATATCTTCAGCTCCTGACGGCGCAAATAAACCAACAAACCCTGCACACAGGCTGATAACCACCAGACCAATGATTATGGCCGTCAACCACTTCCAGTTAATATTGCCAAAAAAACCGCCAATGCATACGGCGATAATCCCCACTGCCGAAGCCGGATAAATAATTTCCCGCAAGCCGGTAAAAATATCCCGCCCCGCGCTTTTCAACGTTCCAAAATCAGCCCAAACTTCGGAAGGCAGCAGAATGCACACAGCAAACAGCGCTATCAATATCCATCTATTGCATTTTATATTTTTCATAACGGAACCTCCCTCCCGATTATAGGAAATATTATAGCATAAACATAAAAAATATTCCAGAAAAAAAGCGCCTCATACATTTTAGATAATACTTTGTTTTTAATATTTTTTTTGTCTTGTAACAAAAATTTCATACTTCAACAGACATACGGCCTCTTCTTGCCAATATTCCGAAAGTTCATTTGCAATTTTTATACTTTTATCGGTTTATTTTCCATATTTGCAAAAAGATAAAAAAAGAGCGCCGCAGCGCGACGCCCTCTTTCTTTGTTGTTTATTATTAGATACCTGTACCAGACTGGTCAAACGAGTCACCCGTTTGCGTTGAGTCAATGTTACCACCGGTAGCGTAGTTAACGATAGCACCGGCCGCAGCCAAAATGGCCAAACCAACGGCCAAGCCGGCAAACCATGTCCATTTCACTTTACCAAAAATAGCTTGGAATGCAATACCAACCAAACCGAAAGCACCGACAACGAAAATCAAAACTTTAACGTTTTGGAATAATTGCAAAGCTTTACGCATACCTAAGTCCATAACGCTTTCTGCTGCAGACGATGACGCTGCCCATACGGCTGTAAACATCAGCACCCAGGAACACAGTACTAATATTTTCTTTAACTTTTTCATATCAGTTCTCCTAAATTCATTATACACTATTACTTTACCTCAAAAATAAAAAAAATTCAAGTATTTTGAGTCGCTCTAAAAACTCGCTATCTATTTGTTTTATATTAATTTTTATGTTTTGTAACAAAAGTTTCATACTTAGTTAAGCGCATATAGAGGCAAATTAATGTCTCTATATCGGCCTAATGATTTTGTTGTTATTAGTTGCATAAATATACTTGCTAAAGCTTCTAAACAATGTTTAAAATATGGTTAATATTGAATACAGCAGATTGTTTGTCGCGTTGGGGAATGTTCTACCTATGAAGGGTATTAAAGGTTTTGCTTTAGGATTTAGTTTTTCCTTATTCAGCATGTCACTTGCCGGACAGCTGTTTCCCTTTTCATCCAAAAATGAGCATCCTTCCATTATACCGGGAAGCATAAAAATAGATTTGTTCAGACCTACATCCGAAACAGGCATGGTAAAAGCAGCTATCCAATTGCCTAATATTCAAAAAGAAACTTTATTTGCCGCTCAGACAGCACCACAGCACACGTCCGAAGAAAAGTTTACGGCTTTACTGCCGCAAGAGCTATCTTTACCCCTTTCATCTCCGACTGACAAACTGCCAGCCGATGACTTGAACGGGTTGGAAATTGCTTATGCGCCGGAAGAAAATATCAACGGCACCGAAGACGCCGAAATCTTGGCGGTTAACATTGATTCTGATATCATCCCCATTGATTTTGAAACAACAACACCCGTTTCTGACGTAGAAATAGCCCACAGCGAAGACGACAGCAAAGTTGCTTTGCTGCCAACAGACACTTTAAATGATACCACAGAGGATTTTGAAGATGACAGCCCATGGGTTATCGCCAGAGGCAATAAACATATCAAAAACAAAAAACTGCTTGAAAAATTTCAAGATAAAGCTCCGCAAAACCTCTTTACGGACAGCAACAAAGAGTTCGCAGCCGCAGATGGAGATATTTCTTATAAAGTGGCGGAACGCATTAAGCAAAGCATTATTTTTCCCATTCCCGACGAAATACTAAATGACGAAAACCTGACCCCAACGTTTATCACCGGCAAAACCCCAAAGGCAGCACAACAAGGTAAAACTAAGCCAACAAAATCAAACCCGTCAAGAAAAGAGACAACTTCATCATCAGATGAAAAGCAACTAAAAATACTGTCCAAACAACAAATTGCGTCTTCCGACAAAAAGGATGCGGGTTTCCTAGGCAGCTTATCTTCATGGTTTACCAACAAAGAAGAACCTGTACCAGCAGAAAAACCAAAGGGCAAAAAAACATTTTCATATAGTAGCCAAGGGGAAAAGCCGAAAGCCACCCCCGATATCGCTCAAGAAAACAGTAGCAACGATGCATTGGTCAGCTTTTATGAAACACTTCAGGAAACGAAAGAAGAACAATCCAGACACAAAATACTTCCTTCCGAGCTGAAATTATCTTTTCAAGACGGAAGAGCGGAAATATCGGGACAGACCTTACGGTGGCTAAAGGCCTTTTCCGAAAAAGCCAAAGAAGGTTCAACATATTTGCAAGTCAGATTGGATGCTACGGCTCCCATTGGGCTGCAAAGAAAGAGATTAAGCCTTCTTTATACTATTTTTATGAATAATGGTGTTGATTTCAAAAAAATTGACACTGTATTTTCTTTAACCGAGCCCAACGCTTTTGTAATAAGAACACTACAACTCAAGCCGGATAACGAGCCTTCCGGCTCCACAGTTAATAAAAACGTCTTATAAATAACGCGTTACGCTTGATAAATAAAAATTTAATATTTATGGTAAACTAGAATTGGTTTAAACGACAGGTTAAGTTATGAAAAAGAATTTGTTATTATCGTTTTGTATTTTATGTGTTTGCGGCGTTTCGGCCTGCGGCAGCTTTAAGAGCAGCAACGAGCCGAAAGATATCTATATCCCCGAAAACGAAGCTCCTATCATAGATGCGACGGTTAATCCCTATGACCGGTGCGGAGTTAACGGCATCAGCTGCAATGACACAGCGCTTGTCAATTACACAAAGACTGAAGCAGATTATCGCGCTTACGGAGAAAGAACCAAACGAGACCAATTGTATACCCAGTCTGCTGCAGGCAATAACCTCGCAGCCACCATTCAACCGGGGCTGGAAGAAGATATTGTTACGTCTAATGTTGTCGTCAGCGACACAATCCGCCCTAACAGCCCGCGCAAATATGTTGTTGATGACGGCGTGTTCAGCCAAACGGGCACACTTGATTTGGAGCCCCAAGTTAATGAATATGCCCTGCCGGCGATAAAACATGAAGCAGAAAAGCCTGCACAACCTGAAATTAAAAAGAATCGCAAAGGACAGGTTGTTGTCCGCAAACCTGCTTATACCCAAAAGACCGAAATCAAGTACGCCGACAATGTTAAGCCTGTTGAGATTAGGGAGGTATTGAAAGGCGATGAAAGCGGCGATACCTATGAGATTGTTTGCGAGGAAGAATGCGATGATATCATTAACGATGATGTTATCACTTCCGAATTTACGGAAGAATCTTTTGATATAGCAGATTATGTTGAAGAATCCGGCGATACGGATATTGAATTTACGGATGTCGGCAAAGGAAAACAAATTACAGATGTCAATATTGAAGAAGTTCAGGTCGGCGACAATGCTGTTCTTACCTGGGAAGCACAAGAAGGTGAAAATTTAAGAGAACTTTTAACAAAGTGGAGCGCCATGTCCGGGTGGAAGCTTTTGTGGAATACGAATCGCAACTATATTTTAAGCGCCGGCGTAATGTTTAAAGGAAAATTTGCCGATGTCAGCTCCGCCCTTATCAGAGCATTTGCCAGAGCGAGGCCGGCACCAATTGCCACATACTATAAAGGCAACCGAGTTATTGTTGTAGAAACGATGGAGAACGAGAATGCTTACTAACAAAAAGATTTTAATCGGATTTGCAGGAATTTTGTTAATGGGCGTTGCTTCGTGCTCATTACCGACGGATTATGATGCAGCAATTGAACGTGACGTGGATGCTACAATAAAGTATAAAGAAGATGCAAAAGCTCCGCAAACAGTTGCCGACACGGACGTTATCCGTATCAAAGATGACATCTGGCTTGGCGATACCAGTGAAATTGAATATGAAGGAGATAAGCCGTTGCCAGCTTATCTGGAAACGGCCGATGGCGTTACTCTAGTCAGCAACCGACCAATCACGCTTTATGAAATAGGCAATATGATTAGCCAGATAAGCTCTATTAAAATCAGGTTTGCCCCGCAATTGGAAGGCCCGGCGAAAGCTGCAGCCGATAAAAATGCACCGACAGTTAAAAAGGTCGGTTCAAAATGGTCTGATACATCGCGAATGCTTGTATCTTACAAAGGATCTTTAAGCGGTCTGCTTGATGAAGTTTGTTCGCATTTCGGTGTATGGTGGAAATATGAACATGGTGAAATCTATATTTACAAATATACCACAAAAACATTTACCTTATATACTCTGCCGACCAAACCGTCAATGACCTCAAGCGTCAGCAGTTCATCCGGAGGCGGCAGCATTACGAGCGGCGTATCCAGTATTGACCTATGGGCTAATATCGTTACAGCCGTTAAATCGATGTTAGGACAAGGGTCAAGCCTTATAACGGATCCGATGAACGGGACACTTACCATTACCGCAACGCCGACAGAAATAAAGAAAGTGGCCAAGTTTGTTAATGAGCAAAATATCAGATTATCCAGACAAGTGGCCATCAGTGTTAAAGTTTTGCAAGTTGAAGTGGACGAATCCAGAGGCTTTGGTTTTGACCTAAACGCTGCATTTAAAGACCGTACGGAATCCGGCGGAAACATTACGCTTGGCGACAACAACTTTGGTCCGATGGGATTGGGCGATATGGGTAACAGCGGCATGTCCATGAAAATTTTGAGTGGCGACATTACCGTAAATGCAGCCATTCAAGCTCTATCAACACAAGGCGTAACAACGCTGGTTACCAGTGGTACGGTTACTACCATGAACAATAAGCCGGCACCTATCCAAGTTGTTAAAACGCAAAACTATATATCCGAATATACAAAAACCAACAATGGTACGGTCGGCGGAGAAGCCAGCTATGATGTTACTGTTGAAACGGAAGAAATAGAAACAGGCTTTACGTTGGACGTTTTGCCGCGCATTATGGATCACGGACGTTTAATGATGCTGTTCAGCTTAAACCTTTCCGATTTGCTTGATTTGGAAAATGTCAATTTGGACAGCTCGGAAGAATCCGGCTATATTCAAAACCCCATTATTGAAGAACGCGGCTTTTCACAAGAGGTTGCTTTAAAATCCGGCGAAACACTGGTGTTATCTGGTTATGAACGTGTAGAAACCAGCAGCGACAAAGCAGGCTTGGGAGAAGTCAATAATAATTTGCTGGGCGGACATGAGACTGTTGATAAGACTCGCAGCATTGTGGTTATACTCCTGACGCCGGTCGTTCTTGAATCACCTTTGATGCCTGAGTCCCGCATGAAATATTAAAGGAGCATACCGTGGCAGAAGAAATTGAAAGCGGATTTGATTTAGAAGAAGAAACACCAGCAACGGAAAGCAAGGAATGGGCTTCCAGTTTTACGGTTGATGGGGTTCAATATGCCGCAAGTATTTTCTGGGAGAGCTTGCAAAATATTGAAGCTCCGTTTCTGGATGCCAAAGAAGCCGCCGAAAATGTTCTGGTGGGTGCCGATTTATTCTGCGTCAAACACGGTAAATCTCCTCAGTTAGGGTTAGCTGTTTCTTCACAAGGTTTTAAAAAAGGGATGAAAGTTGCCGCCGTTGCTGCCGTAACGGCTATGAGCGATGCATCATCTTTATTGGCTGTATTTAAAGTTGATGCCGGATACTGGTACTTATGCGTAAGAAATGATGTTATTTTATCTGACGGCGATGTCCTTTTTGTAAAAGAAGAAGATGCCAGAGAACAGTTTATGTCTATGCTGTCTGTTCCGGATTGGTCTAAAAAGATTGCGCCGGAAGAATGGGGCATTGATGAAACCGAGCAAAAAAATATTTCAGAAGTTTTTGCCCAGGGTTTGGATGTACAACTAGAAAAGATAAATGCACTGCGAGGAACAGAACTGGCCATTGTGGTCGTTTTATCCATTGCTGCGGGCGCATGGCTTGTTATGTTTATTTCCAACACTTTTTTCGCTACAAAAACGCAAGAAAACAAAGTCGTGACACGGCGAGCGCAAAAGAAAGTCGTTAAAGAAGTTGAGAAAATTGTACCGGCGCCATGGGAATCTATGGTGGAAACAAATTGGATACTTGATAATTGCAGAGAAAAGATTCAATCTCTTGTATCTATTTCAACACCCGGCTGGAAAAATTCCGGTGTCACTTGTACGTCTTCCGGCGTCGTTACATCTTGGCGGAGAGAATTCGGACGTTTATCCTGGATTGAAATGGCTTTATCTTATTCAGGGTTGACCTTTACCAATAAAACGGTTGATGACCGCGGAACTTCGGTAACGGTATCCGTTCCTTTTCAATCTATTAAGAAAGTTAATTCCATTCCAAACAAGACTCTGACCCAATTGCGAAACATGATTAACGACCTATTTCAAACGATTAATATGACAATCTCTTTGTCTCAAGGACAGGTCAAGGCTGGCAATAAGGTTTATACGTCTTTAAACTTTAGATTAAATTCTACATACGATCCTAATGTTTGGAAGCCGATGTTAACAAAATTTTCAGGACTTAAGATTAATAGTATACGTTATAATAATGGCGTATGGAATTATGAGGGGACAATTTATGTTCAGTAGGAAACAGAAAATATACTTAGCCGTGTTTGTTCTTGCTCTTTGCTCTGGAGCATCACGTTCTTATGCTGCCGACGCAATCGCCACGGTCAACGAAGCAAATTTGCCGATTAATGTTTCTGAAAAAACGGTCAATTCTGCAAATGTTGCAAATCCTGACGCCAAAGCAGCTTTAGTTTCTCCATCTAAAGCAAAAAGCTCTGCCCCGGTAGCAGCGGCTGCTGACACCCCCCAAGGAAATGCACAAGCAGTGCTTGCACCTTCTGCACCTCAAGCAGAACCTCAGGCTGGTAATGCACAGGTTCAGGCAGCGGTTCCTGTTACTTTGCCCACTCCTGCAGCTGGCAGCACATTACCGACAGCCGCACCTCAAGTTCAGCCCCAAGCAGCTGCAATGCCTGCTGCAGCGCCAGCATCTGCTGCAGCTCCGCTTAATCCTGATGATTTTAATTTTGATTTGAAAATGAAATCCATAAATGCTCCTGGCGGACAGCAAGAAAAGGGAAAGAAGGATGGCGAATCGTCAAAATCAGCCGTAGCCGATGTTGATTTGCCTAAAGATATTCAATATACAGCGAATCCGGTTGAAGCTTTGGGAAACAGTGTTTTGACCCAAATGGACAGCGATTTATTTTCTCAAATGTCTGAAATTGAAAAAAGCACGACATTGCTCACTCTTGAGCTGCGTAGAGAGAAAATTCGTAACGAAATTGAGGCACAAAAGGCTATCAGACAAAAAAATATTGATGACTTGGCCAGAGAAAAAGAAGAGCGCCGTCTTCAGACGCTGGAAAAGGAAAAACAAATTGAAGCACAGGTGTTAAAAGAAAAACAGGCACTTTTGGATAAAGAACAATTATTTGAAGTTCTAAAACAGAGAAAATTGTTAAATGCTTATATGAACCAAATGCTGGTTAACCAACAGGAATGGCTTAAAGAAAAAGAAAGCTTATATGCGCAAATTGCAGCCGTTGAGCTGGAAAAGAAAGAGCTGATAGAGCTTTTCAAACAGCGTATAAATAAGGTATTGGAAGCATCGGCAAAGAATATTCAGGTTGCCGAAGCGGCAAAAGCTAATTTTGAACGCATAGTTAAGAATCTAAAGGCAAGAAACGAGCAACTTCGTAAACGGGTGGCTGCAGATGCCCAGATTATCAAGAACGCGAAAAACAGCTTATACTTAAAATCGCAATCTATTGAAGAGCTAAAAGGCAAAAATGCGGCTGTTGCTGCCATGATTAGCGCTCAAGAAGCAAAAGATGCCGAGTTAAACGCTGAAAATATTGATGAGGAAATTGAAGAAGAAGAGGCTCCGGCAGCATTGAGTTCACAATTTGCCCTTTTAGGCATTAGCGGACGCGGCGGGGATATGAACGTTGAAGTTATGGATTTGAACGGGCAACCCCTTTCACTAAAAATCGGTTCTCCATTGCCATCGGGACATATCTTAAGCGAAATCGGAGCAGATTATGCGAAATTCAGCCGTGATGGTACAGATGAATATCTGTATATCGGACGAAGCTTTGACGGATATATTCCGACACTTGAAGAAGATACCAAGAAATAGGAAATCGTTTTAGGCAGGAAATATGGCAGAAGAACAGAAAGATATGACGCAAAAACAGGCTCCCGAATCTAATTTTGAAGAAGAGGAAGGTGAAGGAGCCCAAACAAAAAAGGTCAATTTATTTGATCAGTTGTTTGCCAACAATAATAAATTGTTGACTGTTAATGGGTCTGATTTTGCCATAACAAATGAAACAAGGCGTTTGTTGGCATTGTTTTCTGATGGGACGTTTTTGGTTTCAAAAGACAACCGTTTTGACGGTGCGGTTTATAACTTTGAAGCAAATGTGAAACGCAGAAAAATACCGATTAAGCCTCCACGCTTTGTTACCCTTAATGAAATAGCGGCGATTTATGCTTATGCCGAGCGTGGTTCGGGTACTGTTGATGTGTCTGCTGAAGAAGCTGAAGATATGCAGATGCAAATTGACTTCATCAATATTATCCAGCGCGCGTCTCAGAAAAAAGTCTCCGACGTGCACGTTATTGTCGGCTCGTCATCAACAGTTCTGTTTCGCGAAAACGGTATTATGGTCAAACAAAACGAATACGGCGGCGAATGGGGGGAAGCTTTTGTCCGTTCCGTATTTGCTTCTGCGGATATTTCCGACTCTAACTACTCGCAAAATGAATTCCAAGGCGCACAAAAACTTGGTTCTACGCCGTTGCGCGGATCAAAGGGCAAATTGATGTTGCCACATAATGTTTTGGCTATCCGTTTACAATTTAACCCGATTGCTTTCGGTTCCCAATATCTGGTTATGCGTTTGCTGTATGCAGATGATAACCCCGAGGGAAGCTCAGACTTGCGTTCTCTCGGTTTGGGAAAGTATGAGGAAGATTTATTTTATAAGATGCGCAGCATGGCCGTCGGCCTGAATGTTGTTGCCGGTCCGACCGGTTCCGGAAAATCTACAACGTTGCAACGTAATATGATTAAATTGTTGCAGGAAAAAAATTACCAAATTAATCTGCTGACCGTGGAAGATCCGCCGGAATATCCTATTCCTGGTGCACGGCAAATGCCGGTTACAAACGCCAATACGGAAGAAGAGAAGAACGAGCAGTTTACAAAAGCTTTGTCCGCTGCTCTCCGTTCCGACCCTGACGTTATTCTGGTTGGTGAAACGCGTTCTCTTTCTACGGCTGAATTGACGTTTAAAGGTGCGTTGTCCGGCCACGGCGTATGGACTACTTTGCACGCTAACTCGGCACCGGCTATTGTTACCCGTTTGCGTGATATGGGTATACAGCCTTATTTGCTGAATGACCCTGAATTGGTTAAAGGTTTAGTGTCACAACGTCTGTTTCGTAAACTTTGCCCTAATTGCCGGCAATCTATTAAAACTAAAGAAGGGACTCCGGAATTTGAAAGGTTGCGTAATGCTTTGGGCGATTACGGCATAGAAAATGTTTATGTCAGCGGCCCGGGATGTAAAGCATGCGGCTACAAGGGTTTTAAGGGAAGAATGGCCGTAGACGAGATTATTCTGCCGGATTCACGTTTTCTTCGCCTGATGATTGATAATGAAACGGCGAAAGCTATTGACTACTGGGTCAGCGAATTGAACGGCCGCCCTTTAAAAGATGCGGCAATAGAACGTATGATTAAAGGGCAAATTGATATGGATGAAGTTGAGCGCTGGTGTGGCTTAATTGACCAGCGTCCGGTATACTAGCAAGGTGTTATAAAGCATGAAAAAAGACGAATCTAGTAATAGCTCTTTCGGAAAGGCGATGAAATCTCTTAATTCATTGGAGGTTTCTTTTGCCCAATTCAGAGTCGGTATGGCCGGTAAGGCTCGTCTTAAAGTTTATAAAAAACTGGCTTCTCTTTTGCGCAACAGATTTTCGTTAATGAATGCGCTGGATATCATGTACGACAGTATTACCGACAACGGCAAACACCCGGGTGAGCCTATGGCTATTGCTATTGCATCCTGGGGAAAGGCGCTGCAAAACGGTAATGCCTTTTCCGATGCTTTAAAAGGTTGGGCTCCGAGTCGTGAGCGGCTTATGCTTTCTGTCGGCGATATGTCGGATTTGGAGAGTGCTTTGCTTAACCTGATAAAAGTGGCTGAAGGAACGGAAAGAATGTTAAAACCGATTATCGGTGCTATTGCCTATCCTTCCTTTTTGCTTTTAATGTCCGTGTTGATTATTTATGCCATCGGCGCATATATGGTTCCGCCAATGATGGACGCTGCTCCCGGAGCTCGATGGACCGGCACGGCTAAAGATTTGGTTGGCGTTTCGCTCTGGATTCAAAAAAACTGGCTTATTGCTTTCTCATTTTTTCCGGCACTTTTTCTTTTGATTTATGCTACTATCGGCATTTGGACAGGACCGACGCGCAAAGCTATTGATGATTGTCCGCCATGGTCACTGTATAAGATGTTTATGGGCATTACCTGGCTGTTGTCGCTTTCTGCCTTAATTAAAGGCGGTGTACCGATTTCTGTTGCTCTGCAATCTTTAAGAAAAGATTCAAACCGTTATTTGCGCGAGAGGATTGACCGTGCCATGGATTTTATTAAAAACGGTGATAATCTTGGACAAGCGTTATCAAAAACGAAATTAAATTTTCCGGATAAAGACATTGTTGCCGACTTACGTATTTATGCTGAATTGGATAACTTTGAAGAGGCGCTTGACCGATTAGCCAATGATTGGCTTGACGAATCAGCTGAGGCTGTTGAACAAAAAGCCTCTATCTTGAACATGGTGGCGATGTTTGCTATTTCCGGCATTATCGCATGGGCGGTTTTCGGCGTTTTTGAAATGCAAGACCAAATCACAAGCGCGATGGGATAATATCATGAAGTTTTCGGAATATATGGCAAAGATTTTATCCGTGTCGTCAAAATTAAAAAAAAAGCTGATTTATTTTTATGACAAAAGAGATGAAATCAGTAAATCTGTTGTTCTTTATTTTGCGGATCATAAAGAGCCATTGTTAAAGCTCTCTATTCCTGTTTTTATTATATTTTTGGGATTTTATGCATGCCATTCATCCCAAAGCGATATCAGATATAATATTGCCGATTTGTTTGTTATTGCCGATGAAATCCGTTCATCCTACGCGGACAAACCTGATTACTGGGGGCTCTCTACCGAAAAGGTAGTTAAAGGTGATATTATTCCCAAACATTTTATAAAAAATAATCGTGTTGTCCTTTCCGGCGGATTACGAATTCTGATTGGAAACGGGATAAGGGCTGAAACAATTATGCCGCGCACGCTTACGTTTGATATTATAGCTCCGGATTTAACCAAGGCTCAATGCATTTCTTATGTTGAAACAGCATTAACCAAAGAGCAACTTGTTGCACTTGAACAAATTGCCATCAATAATGATGCTGGCAGCTATGTATTTAGCTGGGGCGGAGAAAACCCGTTACCCGTGCAAAAATATGCCAGTAAAGATTTATGCAGTGATGGCAAAAATACAATTATCTGGACATTAAAATGATTTTAGAATATCGGCAGGGACTGAGCCATCCTTGCGGCCTGCATTTCTACTGATGTTGCCAAATTCAGCTTTCCGCTTCGGATTATTGACCGTACGGAGCAACCTTTGTTTAAATCCGGATTGGCAAATAAAGTTTCAATTTTCGGGTGCCGATGATTTTCCGTTCCAACCAAATCCTGCTTAATCACAGCCAAAATACCTCGCGACAATATGTCGTAAGCAGAGCTTTCGCTCATACTAAAACTTGCATATTTGACCAAAGAACTTAAAGCGTCTGTAATAGAACTGGCGTGTATGGTTGTCAATACCAAGTGTCCGGATATTGATGCACGCAAACATTCACAGGCGGCGTCCGGCGTGCGTATTTCACCAATAAATATATATCGCGGTTTTGAACGCAATGCGGATTTCAACGGATCACGCCAATTATCGTTGCTGACCTCTGTCTGTTTGCAAAAGCCGATAGAACCGTTAAATGATTGATATTCTCCCTCTAACGGCATTTCTGCCGGGTCTTCAATCGTATAAGCAAAGCCTCCTTCAAGATTAAGATATTCCGCCAACAGGCTTGATATTGATGTTGTTTTTCCGGAACCGGTTGCCCCAGCCCAGATAATCAGGCCACTTTGTGCCGACAAAGACAGCATATATTGAATAAAGCGATGGTCAAAATTTAAGTTATGTATACTCGGAATCGTTAAAGGCATACGCCGCAGACAATATAACTCACCATTCACGCTTAAAACGTTTTCTACACGGAAAAACGTTCCCTTGTAATTCATTGAATACGAGCTCGTGTTGTGCTTGATTGCCATCAACTGACCATAAAAATCATCCTTATCGTCCGGAGCAACCCTTTTCAGGCTATTTTGGTACTTCTCATCCGAGATATAAAAATCTTTATTTGAGTTTATGTATAAATCCGAAAAACTATATTGCAAAAGTTCCATCTGCTTCTCCAAACACGCTCTACCGTTTTAATATCTTTACTAGATATTTTTTATGTTATTTATAGAATCGTCTATAAGGCGACTATAATCGGCTTTGGTTAATTTTAAGCTAATGGCCTGCTTTAATATTTCAATTGTCCGGTTTCCGATAAGCGCATTCAACTCTTTGCCGGCTTGTTCAAATTCCTGTTCTATTCTGGAATCGGCTTCATTTTGTTTTCTTTGGAGAAAAATATTCAACTCCGCTATTTTTTTCTCTTTGGTCTCATTTATAATATTTTCCCGTTCCGCAACAATCCGTGCTATTTCTTTATCTGTCTCGGCAAATTTTCTTTCATAATCGGCATATAATTTTTGAGCTTCCAATTTTAAGTTTTCAGCTTCTTCCAATTCGTTTTTTATACGGGAAATCCGTTTTGTAATCAAGCCGGAAAAAACTCTTGTTACAGGTTTAAGCAACAAAACGACAATCAATACAAATGCTATGCCGACCCAAAACTCCGCACTTTGATAAAAAACTTCCTCGTGCATTTCTACTTCTGCCACAGCACTTTGCACAGCATTATTCATTTATTTGCCCTTTCCCTCTGAAACTTTATCAATATCAGCAGCAGATATATCAAGCCCCAGGCGCAACGCCACTGTTTGAGCCGCAATTTTGGATATCTCCTCTATTTTGGCAATACTCTCAACTTTGTCATGGTTAAGTTTAGCCTCATTGTCGGCTATTGTCTTTTTTAACTCCAAATTGATGATATTTTCTTTCTCGGCAATCATTGCCTTTAATTCATCTTCGCTTTGCTTTATTTGTTCAGCGGCACCGGCTTTGGCCGCAGCGAGAGCACCTTCATAGCGTTGCAACGAAGCCAACGCTTTTTTATTCATTTGTTCGGCTTTAAGAATATAGTCATCATATTTGCGCTTTCTGGCCTCCACCATATCGGCAATCCGCGGTATGATAAACCTATCCATAACCAGCCAAAAACAAATAAAAGTCAGCAACACCCAAAAAATCTGCGTTGCATATGTTGACATCTCAAGCTGCGGCATAATTTACCACCTATGTTTAAATTATTTAAACAATATAATCAGAGCAACAACCAAGCAATATAAAGCGATGGCTTCCACCGCGGCAAAGCCTGCCCAGCCATATATATCAACATCTTTTTTTACCTGAGGATTGCGGCCGACAGTCTCAATCATTGACATCCAAAGTTTTGCGACACCCCATGCCGATGCAGCCATCGGCAGAGTACACAGAGCGGCTCCGATATAAATAGCAGCTTCTGAAGCAATTGTTGTATCCATTGTTTTTCCTTTCCTATCTGGTTAATTAATGATAATGTAAAGCATCGCTTAGGTATATACACGACAGTATTGTATATATGTAAGCCTGCAATACGGCAATAAACATTTCAAACGCTATAATGCAGCTATCAAAAACCAATGGTACTGCACCAAAAATTCCAAGACTGGCAATAAATCCGGCAATAATTTTTAACATAACATGCCCGACCGTCATATTTGCCACAAGCCTGACTGTCAAACTAAACGGTTTTGAGAGAAATGATATCGTTTCTATCGGAATTATCAACGGGGCAAGAGGCCATGGTATCCCCTTTGGCATAAATGTCCTGAGATATCCCCATTTTTTCTTTCTTATCCCGACATACACATTCACAGCCAAGGCAAACAGCGACAATGTCCCAACCGCTGCCAGATGCGACGTAAAAGTAAAGCTGTACGGCAAAAGCCCCATCAAGTTTCCGGAAGCTACAAAAAGTGACAAAGTAAAGATGAACGAAAAATATTTCAAACCGTCTTTGCCTGCATTATCCGAAACAAGTTTGCGCTCAAATTCATACAAGCTTTCGGGTATGCTCTGAGCCACCCCCGGAATCAACGTCCGCTTGCGAAGGCACAACGCAAAAATAAGAACTACAGAAACGGCGGATAAAACCATACATAGCGAAGAATTCGTAAAGCTAACGTCATATCCGTTCAGTTCAAGCGGTATAAGCTCTTTTATTTCAAATTGTTCCATAGGACTTGACACGGCTATCACCTCTATCTTTCTTCGGTTTCGTCCAGACTTTTTATATAACGGTATGCATTTAACATTCCCGCACATCCTCCGAATATGGTAAATATTACCAATAACATAAACTTAAAGTCAAATATTTCATTTAACATATACCCCAGAGCAGCGCCTATAATCGTTCCCGAAGCCAGTTCTACGCCCAAACGCAGCCCGATTGCAATATGGGAAAATTTCGTATGTTTAATTTCACCGCTTTCTTTTTCGGCCGTTTTGCTTTTTATCTTGGCTATCTTATTTTCCAATGCTTTTATGTCTTCGGGAATTTGCTGCATATTTAACCTTTATTTATCCGATTATCCAGGTATTCTTTCAGATCATCATAACTACGGGAGCCTACTATCAGCTCTTTTCCCCGGCGACCCTCCACTATAAAGGACGGCGTACCGTTAATCCCAAATGTTTTGATGGCGCTGTTAAAAGTTAACAATATGTCACTTGTTAACTTTTTATCATCATCGCAGGCCTTTATATCCGCATCATTCATTCTGAATTTCCGCGCATAGCCATTCAGAGTTTCGTCTTTTCCGGAGAGAAACCAATCCCTTTTCTTGTACAGAGCCGTAATAAACTCCTCGTATTTTTCCTGAGGCAGGCAATACGATAGCTTTGCCGCACGCATTGATACGGCATCTACAGGGAAATGGACGAAAATAAAACGAGCTTTTCCTGTTTTGATAAAATCGCGTTCCAACTTCGGATATATAAACTTATGAAAATCACCGCAATGAGAACAAGCCATTGAAGAAAAAGCATATATGGTCAAAGGAGCTTTTTCATCTCCCCATACGCGTTTTTGCTTTTTGCCGAGAATAACATCTCCGTCCACGTGTACGGCAAATTCTTCTTTGGCCTGGGCCGTGTTTGACAAGACGGGGGTTCCGTCCGTAAAGATGAAGCCTTTTGCCGTCAGATAGCCATAGGCGGCCATGACATAAACAACAATCAGTGCCAGTATTCTGCTTATTCTCTTAATGATTTTCACAGCCTTTCTCCTTTTTGATTGGATAGGATTATACTTTCACCCAACTTTATTAAAATTTCCTTTAATTTTTCGTCTTTTATATCCTGTACTGCCGCTTTCAGCCACTGCTTTTCGCTTTCATCTATTTTTTTATCTTTTGAGACATCTTTTTCCCTGTTCTTTTGCCCCGCTACCGGTTTACGTTTTATATTTTGGGAAATGTTCAGCTTGTGGACAGCCTTATAGCCAAAATAAGAATTGATTTTTTCCAACACCTGCTCTTCGCGATGTTGCAATTCCAGCGCATATCCTCCAGCCGGAACCTCCACAAACAGCGTTCTTACATTTTCGCGCGGATTATATTTTGCTTTGACGGGAAAACAAAATGCTGCCATTTGCTCTCCCACTATATACTTCCAGTTCAGCAAAATATCAATCTGCACCAAATCTTCAGCAGATATCACATCTTTGATAATCGGCCTGAATATGTTCCCGAGGCTTTCCAAATCATTGCCATGGTGCTCTTTTGATATGTTCAGCTTTATCTTTTTTTTATTCATTGTTTTCTTCTTCACGCTGTTGCGTCAACGGATGATGTTTTTTGACTTCATCTATCAATTTTTCCGTCGTTATATGCGTATAAATCTCCGTCGTTACGATATTTTCATGGCCGAGCATTTTTTGGATTGAACGCAAATCAGCTTTATTGTTTACCAACTTTGTTGCAAATGAATGCCGCAATATGTGCGGATGTACCTTTTCTGGCGAGATTCCCGCTTTGATTGCCAACTTTTTCAGCCCTTTAAAAAAGCCGTCCCGCGTAATATGCCCGCAACCAGAGCGCGCAGACGGAAAGAGCCAATTATTTTTATTTTCTTTTATAAATTTATCCCGATATTCCAAATATTCAAATATTTCGCTAATCGTCCCTTTGGTTACCGGAACAATCCTTTCTTTACTGCCTTTGCCATATATCAATATCTGATGCATATCATAATTTATGGCGTTTTCAGGCAATGAGACCAGCTCAGAAACCCTTAGCCCCGATGCATACATCAGCCTTACCATTACGTTCATCCTTTTTAAGGCAAACGTTTTGCCCTTTTTGGCAACAGCACACATCTTTTTTATTTCTTCCGCAGTCAAGAACAATGGCAGATTTTTGCCGATTTTAGGTGTCCTCAGCTTGGTTGCCGGACTTTCCTTTACAATTTTTTCGCTTTGCAAAAATTTAAAAAACTCTCTGATGCATGAGATTTTACGCGAGACGGTTTTGGGCAGGTTGCCTGCGTCTTTTAGTTTTTTCAGATACTTTTCTATATCCTCTGTCTTTACTTCACGAATATCTGTTGGCGATACAAATGCCAAAAATTGTTTTATGTCGTTCCGATAAGCTTGCAGCGTATTTAATGCCGCCCCCTCTTCTACCGCTTTTACATCCAAAAAATAGTCTATATAATCATAATCGTCCATCTTTTTCCTGCACAGCTATTTGCTTAACTTTAATTCAACACCCGTTTCCACACGCTGCGGCTGCGGAGTTATATCTTTACAAGCCGTATAGGCTATGCCTAAGACAATTATGCCAATGACGGCGTAAACCCAACTTTTCCTGCTATTGTTTTTCATTGCTGCTCTCCCCAAAAAATATTCCGTTTAAATAAATGTTGATTATTATTGTTAACATTATATCCTTTATTGTAAAGTGTAAAGAAAGAAACGTAAAATTTATTGAATGTGCGGTCTATATGACAGAGATAAATAAAATAATTTTGCTTGTCGGACTTATCGGCAGCGGCAAAACCAGCGTTGGAAGGCGCTTGGCCAAAAAACTTAACCTTCCCTTTGTTGACGGCGACCAGGAAATTGAAAAAGCAGCAGGTTTGTCCGTTATTGATGTTTTTAAATATTTCGGCATGGAAGAATACCGGGCCGGAGAGGAACGCATTATGAAAAGACTGCTTAGCGGCGCTCCCTGCGTCCTAGCTTCCGGCGGGGGAGCCTTTGTTGCCGAACAAACCAGAAAATTGGCAAAAAAAACAGCTCTTACCATATGGCTAAAGGCAGATATTGATGTTTTGTATAACCGTACCGCCGGCAGAAAACGCCGACCTTTTTTGCAATGCAGCGATTCTAAAATCAAAAGCAAATTACAGACATATATAGATGAAGAATACCCTTATTATTCTGAAGCCGACATTGTCGTGGAAACAAAAAATGAGGCGGTTGACTACACGGTCGGCCGTGTGCTGGAGGCCATTCAGACATATCGGCAAACCCATGCAAAAGACAGGAAAAATCCGTAACAGCCTGCCGTAAAAGAAAGTATTTTAATTATTTTCAGCAAGACAAGAGGTACCATAGATGTTCAAATTCAAACAACTTATATTTGCCAGCCACAACCAAGGTAAAATTACCGAAATCAGGGAGCTTCTCGCCCCATACGGAATTGAGATTTTATCTGCTGCAGACGTTAATATCCCTGATGTTGAAGAAACAGGCAAGACATTTGAGGAAAATGCATATATTAAAGCTTTAGCAGCAGCGCGAATCCATAACATTCCCTGCCTTGCCGACGACTCCGGCTTGTGTGTTGACGCCATAGGTGGCAGGCCCGGCGTTTATACGGCCAGATATGCACCTAACCGTGATTTTAATCTTGGTATGGACAGGCTGTTAAAAGAATTGAACGAAACGAATCCACAAAACAGAGCTGCTCATTTTTCATGCGTGCTTGTCGTTGCCTATCCGAACGGTTCATATAGATCTTTTGAAGGACGCGTAGACGGAAATATTGCTACAAAAAAGACCGGGCATGCCGGCTTCGGTTATGACCCCATTTTTATTCCGACCGGCTATTCCCGTTCTTTTGCCGAGTTCAACAGCGACGAAAAAAATAAAATTTCCCACCGCGGCAGAGCATTGCAAAAATTTATAGATTATATTGCAGAAAACGAAAAGGATTAGTTACAGATGACGACAAACTCTTCTTGCGGCCAGCCGGTTACTAATGTTTTTAACATCAGAAACAGCTGTCCTTTTTGGGATACACTGGCAGATATTTATCTTCGCAAGTATCGTGATAATTTGTTGGCTCTGGCAAATGTCCTTTTTCTTCTTCCCAACCGGCGCGCATGCCAAATGTTGACGGCGGCTTTTGTTCGGAAACAAGGTTTACAGCCAACCATTCTTCCGCAAATGACCCCCATCAGCGAACTGGATGACGATGAAGTCTTTTTTAACGGTTTCAGCCATACTAAAATTTTTGACGAAGAAACCCATCCCATCAGTAAAGAAGAGCGTTTATTTTTATTTACACGCCTTATTATGTCGAAGCCTGAAGATTTCGGCTTAAAACGGTTAAATCTGCCACAGGCTTATGCTTTGGCAAATGATTTGGCCGTATTGATTGATACTGCCTGCAACCAAGGACTTTCATTTGACCGCTTGCAGGATTTGGTACCTGACAAATATGCCACACATTGGCAAGAAACGCTAAAATTGCTTAAAATCATTACGGAATATTGGCCGCAGATTTTGCTGGAACGAAATGCCGTTGACAGCTGTGCACTCAAAAATAAAATTTTATATTTACAAGCTGATATCTGGCAGGCGAATCTAACCGTGCAAGACGTGGCGGCGGCAGGAATTACCGCAAATTTTCCGGCGATTGTTTCTTTATTGAAAAGTATTTTAAAACTCCCCAACGGCTCTATTTATTTTGCCGGAATTGACCGTTATGCCGATGATGATTATTGGAACGCCATAGATGAAACCCACCCCCTTTACGAAAATAAAATTTTGCTTGAAGCACTAAACCTTTCCCCTGCCGAGGTACAAGATGTTTCTGAGCCTGTTTATCCATTGCGCGAACAATTTATTTCAGAACTGATGCGCCCGGCTTCCGTTTCTTATATGTGGCGCTCCCTATCTCAAAAAATGGATGCCACCGAAGCAGTTGACGGCATCTCTTTTATCAATTGCGACTCCCAACGTGACGAAGCACTGGCCATAGCTTTAAAAATGCGTTCCGTTTTGGAAATTCCGGAGAAAACTGCAGCTCTTATTACGTATGACAGGAATCTGGCACGAAGAGTTGCTGCCGAATTGGCACGCTTTGATATTAAAATTGATGATTCGGCCGGAATGCCTCTCAGCCTGTCCCAAGTCGGAATCTTTTTCAGGCTTATTGCGGAAGCTGCCGAAGACATTGAATCCGAAACAAAATTTGTTACTTTGTTAAAACATCCTTTTATGCTCTGCGGGCGAGATGCCGCCTCTTTCAGAAAAACGGTTTATATTTATGAAACAGCTTTGAGAACACAGTCCGTTTCAGCTCTTCCGGAAAATATTTCAACCCTTATATCTCACATAAAGACACAGCTTAACACCTTTCAACAATTTTTGATGTCTTCGGCTTATCAATTTGAAAACATACTGGAAGAACATATCCACCTGGCCGAAGATTTTGCCACTTCAAACGAAGAATCCGGCAACAAACTGCTCTGGAAAGGCGATGCCGGACGGACAGCAGCCAATTTTGCCACTAAAATTTTAACTAATGCTTCAGCTCTCGGTCCGATTAACGGAAGGGATTATTTGCCATTATTAGCCGAAATGATGAGCTCTGAGAGTATTCGCTCAAATTACGGAACACACCCCCGCCTGAATATTCTTGGCCCGATTGAAGCGCGGCTTTGCCATTTTGATTTTGTTATACTCGGCGAATTTAACGAGGGAATCTGGCCCAAAGCAGAAGATGCCGATATGTGGATGTCTCGTCCGATGAAAAAAGATTTCGGATTTGAACTTCCTGAAAAAAACATCGGCATTTTGGCATCTGACTTGTGTTGCTTTCTGGCAGTTCCTAATGTTATTCTTACCCGTGCAGAACGCGTTGAAGGAACACCGATGAAAAAATCACGCTGGCTTCTTCGCCTGGAAACTATTTTAAAAGCTTCCGGCTTGAACATTGCGTTTCTTGCCGATAATGGCATTTATCGTTTTATTCACTCGCTGGACACTCCTGCCGCTCTTGTACCAATCAAAGCGCCGGCGCCATGCCCTCCCGTTTCTGCCCGTCCACGAAAACTTTCTGCCAGCGGCATTGATTTGCTGGTACAGGATCCTTATTCCGTTTATGCCAAATATATTTTGAAATTATATCCGTTTGACGATTTGGATAAAGAACCAGACCAAAAGGATTATGGCATTTTGGTACATGAAATTATTGAAGATTTTAATACCCTCTATCCTCAAGTCTTGCCGGAAAACGCCTTGGAAAAATTTATTGCTCTTGGAAAAAAACATTTTGCAAAGGCTAAACTGTCAAAAGATTTGGAATCTTTCTGGTGGCCAAAATTTACCAACACGGCAGCATGGATTATTGATCAAGAAACGAATTATCGTCCTGAAGTGGCAAAAGTGCACAATGAAATAAGCGGAGAAATTGTTTATCAGCTGCCGGGCGGTGAATTTAAATTTACGGCAAAAGCAGACAGAATAGATGAACTTAAAAACGGCAACTTCAATATTTTAGACTATAAAACCGGAAAGATTCCCAGCAAAAAACAAGTTATGAGCGGACACGCCCTTCAACTGCCTCTTGAAGGACTTATCGCAACTAAAGGAAAATTTACCGGTTTAGCCAATGCAACCGTTCAAAATATGATTTATTGGCAACTGGGGGCTGCTGCTTTGGCTTTTTCTCCCGACGAAACGGATATTTTAGAAAAAAGCGAAACTTATCTTATCAAATTGATGACAACATTTGATTTTGAAACAACTCCATACCATTCACGCCCTATTCCTAAATTTGTACCGAAAAATAAAGATTATGAACATTTGGCCCGCATAAAAGAATGGTCCGTTCAAGAAGACGGAGAAAGCAACGATGACGAATAAAACGGAAATATTGAGAAACGAGTTATCCCGTTTAGCAACATTGCAGCAATCCGATGCAGCGAATCCTGAAAATTCCGTGTGGGTGGAAGCTTCTGCCGGAACAGGAAAGACTAAAGTCTTGTCTGACCGTGTTCTTCGCTTGTTATTGGCAAAAGTCAATCCGTCTAAAATTTTGTGCCTTACCTATACCAAGGCAGCGGCCGTGGAAATGAATGAGCGAATCGCCAAAAGGCTGAGTTCGTGGGCCGTAGAGGATGATGACAGCCTCAAAAAAGAATTGTGCCTGTTACTCGGTAAGAAAATTGCCGATGGCGATGCCGATAAGATGTTGAGTTTTGCTCGTACTTTATTTGCCAACTTGCTGGATACGCCGGGCGGCATGAAAATTCAGACCATCCACAGTTTTTGCCAAGATATTTTAAAGCGTTTCCCTCTTGAAGCCGGGGTTTCTCCATATTTTGACGTTATGGATGACCGAAGCTCCAAAGAAATTTTGCAAGATATTAAAGTTGATTTGCTCAAATCTGCCGATGCAGACAGCAATCTTCCTTTGGCTCAGGCCATATCTTATCTTACCCGAACTGTCAGCGAATATAAATTTCCGGAAATTCTGAATATGATTACGGAAAATCGCAACCGGATTGACCTTTTGTTGAAAAAACACGACAATAATATTACGGATATCATACATATATTGTATGGCAAGCTCGGACTGAACCTTGAGGATACGGAAGAAAGCATTAAGGCCGACTTTTTTGAACACATTGACCGCACCATATTTAAACAAGCAACAGAGGCCTTTTCTCACGGCGGCAAGGAAGATATAGATCGCGCCGAGACTTTTGCTTATATTTCATCCCATTGTTTCGGCATTGAAGGGTATCCTCTTTACAAAAACGTTTTTTTGACAGGTTCCGGTACGATAAGAAAACGCCTGGCTGGGAAAAATGTCATCCAAGCCATGCCTGAAATCCTTGTTTTTTTGAACGATGAGGCCAATCGCGTATTGAAAACCGAAAGATTATTGGCTTCTTTGAGGATTTTGCAAACAACGAAAGCTATACTTTATATTGCTCAAAATATCATCACAAAATATCGCGAATACAAAGAAACATACGCCACCCTAGATTATGAAGATTTGATAATCATTACCAGGCAACTTCTGGAAAATTCATCCGTGGCAGACTGGGTTTTATTTAAACTGGATGGTGGAATTGACCATATTTTAATTGACGAGGCTCAAGACACTTCTCCCAATCAATGGGCTATCGTTAAGGCTATAACTCAGGAATTTTTTTCTGGAAACGGCAGACAGGAAAGCAATGCTTTGTCAAGAACGGTATTTGTTGTTGGCGACAGAAAACAATCCATCTACAGCTTTCAAGGGGCCGATCCTAATGAATTTGACAGGATGTATCGTTATTTTGCGCAAAAAAGCCGGGATTTTTGTAAAGTTCATCTTGATGTTTCGTTCCGTTCTACGCAGGCTATTATGGATTGCGTCAATACTCTTTTTAATATTGATACCGCCAAAAAAGGTGTTGTGCCCGACGGAGAATATATGAACCATCAACCTTTTCGGGTCGGTGACGGTGGGAAAGTTGAAATATGGCCTTTATTGATGCCAGAAGATGCTCCGCAAGATGATTCTTACAACTGGCGGATTCCCATAAAAAGGGAACAGCGAATCTCCGTTTCAAATACTCTCGCCAGGCAAATTGCCATGAACATTAAAAAAATGGTTGAAAACAAAGATATCCTTGTATCAAAAAACAGGCCTGTCCAATATGGCGATTTTATGTTTTTGGTACAACAACGCAAAACGTTCGTTGAAGAATTTGTACGCGCATGTAAAGATATCGGTGTTAAAGTGGCCGGCGTCGACAAGTTAAAATTATTGGAACAAATTGCCGTACAGGATCTTATTTCTCTTGGTAAATTCCTGCTTCTACCGACTGATGATTTGTCGCTGGCTGAAGTATTAAAATCTCCGATTTTCGGCCTTGATGACGATGATTTGTTTGTTTTATGCCATCAGCGTTCAAGCTCCCTTTTTAACAGCATCTTAATGCATGAAGATTATGCCGAAACCGCGGAAAAATTGAAGAATTTGTTAAATCTTTCCGGCTTTTCCCGCCCCTTTGAATTATTTAATACCATTTTTGTTAAACTTGATGGCAGAAAAAAATTTATCACCCGGATGGGAAACGAAGTAGAGGATGTTTTGGACGAATTTCTTAATCTGACCTTAATTTTTGAACAAGACCATACACCTACGCTTGAGGCTTTTATCAACTGGATTTTACAGGACGAAGTGATTGTTCAAAAAGAAATGGAACAGGGCAGTAGTGATACGGTTAAAATTATGACCGTTCACGGTTCCAAGGGATTGCAAGCACCAATTGTTATTTTGGCCGATACGGTTAAAGTAAAAAACAAAGCCAAGACCAGCGAATTTTTATGGGATGACGACGATTTATTTTATTTTCCACCAAATGCTTCCAGTTATGATGATGTATGTGCCCATCTTAAAGAGAAACGCCTGAACGCTGATTTTGACGAATATCGCCGGTTATTGTATGTGGCGCTTACAAGAGCCGAAGACAGGCTTTATATTGCCGGTTTTTCCAAAACCAAAGAAGCAGACGAACAATCGTGGTATAAACTGTTATCGGACAACATCTCTTCCAATGTTATACTTCCCGACGGCGATAGACATATTGTTTATGATATTCCGCAGACAGCCGAAGTTAAAGTTAGGGATGATGAATCCGGCATGCCTGCCGGTAAAATAGAGGATTATTCCTTTTTGATGACGCCTGCACCGGTAGAAACGCCACTGGCGAAACCGTATGCTCCGTCTAAAAATGAAGCGGATGAAATTGATATAACGGCGTCGCCTTTAACCGAACACGGCCAGTTTTATCGCCGTGGCACAGTTATTCACCGACTGCTCCAATATGTGGGAACAATAGAGGCTGCTCTGCGCGAATCGGCTGCCTATATCTTTTTAAAAAAATATCTTCCTGATTTTTCCGCACATGATATATCCGATATTGTTGCCGAAGTTATGGAGTTATGCAAGAATTATCCAGATATTTTTTCTCCCGAATCGCAGGCGGAGGTTCCTATTATCGGCGAAATTGATGGAAAAATCATGTCTGCCAAAATTGACCGTTTGATTGTTTTAGAAAATAAAGTTCTTATTGTAGACTATAAAACGAACAGGCCGGCCGCCCGGACAACAGCAGACGTTCCGCCGGCTTATCTCAAGCAAATGAGCGATTATAAAAGGCTTATGCAACATATTTATCCTGAAAAGAAAATAGAAACTTACTTGTTGTGGACTAATACTTGTAATATGATGAAAGTATAAAAATTTTGACTTATGATAAGATAATCTTTAATATTAAAAAAATTAACTTATATATACCGAAACATAATTTGAAAAGAAAGGGAAGACCATGCTTGCTATTAACGACAGTCAGTTTGAAGATGAAGTTTTAAACGCTAAAGGGCTTGTTTTGGTAGATTTTTGGGCCGAATGGTGCGGTCCATGCCGTCAGCTCGGCCCGATTTTAGAAGAAGTTTCTAAGGAGTTTGGCGATAAAGTGAAAATTTGCAAAATCAATGTTGACGAATCTCCGGCTATTGCCGCTAATTATGAAATCAGGAGTATTCCGACGCTGTTTTTATTTAAAGACGGCGAAAAGGTTGATGCCAAGGTCGGTTTTAATTCCCAAGCAACTTTGGAAGGGTGGCTTAATACATATTTGTAAGACTATCTGCACAAAGTATTTAAAAAGTGAGGTTTTCCTCACTTTTTTATTAGTTAAATGTTTTATATGTATAAAACCTAAAATAAAAGGAAGCTAATTTGCCTCCTTTTATTTTTTCCGTGCTTTTTAGTAACCACAGCGGAACACATATTTTCGTATGTGCGAGTTATAAGGGAATCGAAATGAGTACCCTCAAGCCTCCTAATTCGCTATCGGTTAATTCTATTTTGCCGCCATGGGACGTAATGATATCGCGTGCAATAGATAATCCCAGCCCGACTCCGCCGGTTTCTTTATTACGGGATTCATCCAGCCGGTAAAAAGCTTTAAATACTTCTTCCCTCTTGTCCGGCGGAATTCCCGGCCCGTCATCGTCCACGGTTATTTCCAATTTTTTGTTATTGCTCTCCAAAGCAACAGCTATGTTTTTTCCATAGTTAAAAGCATTGGCGATGATGTTGGTTATGGCACGTTTCAGGGCCTGTTCACGCCCCTGTATCGCGCTTACCTGATCATTGGTGGAATACCTTATCATAGCTTTGGTGTTACGGAATTTATTTATGATACTCAAAATCAGCTCATTCATATCTATAAATGTATTCTTTTCTCCGCCTTCGCCCGACACAAACGCCAAATACCCATCCAGCATTTTTTCCATTTCACTGATATCATCAATAAATTCTTTATTTTCCGGATTATCCGGCAACATGGCGAGCTGGAGTTTCATTCTGGTCAGCGGAGTTCTCAAATCATGCGAAACACCTGCAAGCATCTGGGTCCGTTCCGAAATTTGTTTTTGAATACGTTCTTTCATTTTGATAAAGGCTAAACCGGCTTTACGAACTTCCGAAGATCCATACGGCTTAAACGGCGTATTGATACCTTTACCAAAATCTTCTGCAACCTGAGCCAATGTGGCGATTGAACGAACCTGAATGCGAAGAAACAGTGTCGCAACGAGAAACAGCAACAATGAAGTTCCTATCATCCATGCCACAAAACCAAAAATAGATGTGCTGAAAATATTTTTGGTTGACGCCGTGAACCTATAAAGCCCTTTTGGCGTTTCTACCAAGATAATGACATCATCCCTGCCGTTTGCCAAATATACGGAAGTAATGGCATTCGGGAAACCTTCGTGCAAAGATTTTTCCAGAAAACCGGTTACAATCTTATATTCTTTGCCGTAGTGCGTATTTGCCTTGACTGCCAACTGTTCATCCCCGGTAATCAGTTCTACTTTAATACCATAATTTTTATTATATATTTTTTGAATTTCTGCCAGCCTCTCCGGCGTTTCCATCGTCATCTCTATTGCCGTTGCGACATTATTTGCCAGATTGTTTGACAATCTGCGCCCGACCTTTTCCCAGTTTCCGTTAAAAAATGCTATGACCGATACAACCTGAACCAATATCAAGGGAATAAAAATCATCAGCATTGTTCTAAAAAATAAAGTATTCGGGAAGATTTTAAGTTTTATGTACTGCAACCCCCTGTCTATCTTTTCCGGGAATTTTATATGCATCACGCTCTCCTTTATTCTGAAATTAACATATATCCTTTACCGCGCACCGTTTGCAGATAACGCGGATTTTTTGTATCTACTTCTATTTTCTTTCTTAATCTGGTAATTTGGACATCAACAGTCCTTAAATTACCTTCCACGCCCAATATTTCAGCTAATTCCTCTCTGGTATGTACTTCTCCCGTTTTCTTGCCCAAAACGTTCAGCAAAGTCCTTTCTACCGGAGTCATATGAATAATTTTGTTATCGCCATCTTTCAATTCTCCGGTTTCCATATCATAAGTTATATGTTGGAATATTAATTTGGACTGTGCTTCATTTATTGCCAAGGTCCTTTTCAATATATTATTTATGCGCAAAACCAGCTCTTTAGGTTCAAACGGTTTGGATATATAATCGTCAGCTCCTGTTTCTAAGCCGGCAATTCTATCAGCCGTTTCACCCATTGCCGTCAATAACACAACCGGTGTATTATTTCCGTCCGACCTTATTTTTTGCAAAAATTCTATACCTGTTACCTTGGGCATCATAATATCGGCCACAATGATGTCAAATTGGTAGATATTTAAAAAGGTTTCGGCTTCTGCCGCATCTTTTGCCGCAGAAACCAAAAAACCCTGCTCTCTTAAATATCTTTGCAAAAGACTGCGCAGACGCGTATCATCATCAACTGCCAAAATATGTTTTTTAACGTCCGGCATTTTATTCCTTATTTTTTCTTCGGTTTTGCTTTATTCACCTTTTTTGAAACTTTTGCTGCCGGTTTTGACGGTATTTTCTCTTTTGCAACTGTTTCTTTTGTCGGCGATTTATTTTCCTTTTTTATTGCTTTTTCTTCGTTTTTTATGTAAGCAAGACTTTTTTCAAAATATTGATATCCCGTCCAAAAAGTCAGGCCTCCGGCTATCCACAGCAAAACTTCGCCAATGCCGCCCCATATCCACCAGCCTCTGAAAAACAGCATGGATAGAGCCGTCATTTGAAAACCGGTTTTCCATTTTGCCAATCGTGTTACGGGCAATCCGACGTTTACTTCCCGCAAGAATTCACGTAACCCGGAGACAAGCAATTCGCGGCACAGAATGATGAATACCGGAATTATGCTTATTTTTTCATGTATCATACCAGGTTTGGCCAACATTACGACAAGAGCCGTGGCAACTAATAATTTGTCGGCAATCGGATCTAACAGCCGGCCGAAAGAAGATACCTGCCCGCGTGCCCGCGCCAGCTTGCCGTCATAATAGTCCGTAACAGATGCCGCAATAAATAAAATTCCGGCGAAATAATTAAAGTAATGGCCTTTAAAAAATACAGACAAGAAAATCAGCGGAATAACCGCTATTCTTGAAATCGTAAGCAAATTCGGCAAATTATACACGATTTTATCCTTTCCAATAATTTTACGTTCAAAAAGCTTTCTGTTTGTATAATAATCTTTTTTTTTATTTATGGAAGTAATTATATATGTTTTCAGCCGTTTTTTTATTTATTCCGGCAACCTTAGATATATCGTCAACCGATGCATCTTTGATGGAATCAACCGAACCGAAGTGATTCAATAAATCGCGTTTTCTCCTGGAGCCAACTCCTTCTATGTCATCCAGGCTTGACTTGGTCATAGATTTGGCCCGGCGCTTGCGATGCGTTCCAATGGCAAAGCGGTGCGCTTCATCCCTCAAAGTTTGCAAATAAAAGGCTATGGCCGAGCGATACGGAAGCGCAAAACTCTCTTTGCCCACCTGGTGATAAAATTCTTTTCCGGCGTTGCGGTCAACGCCCTTGGATATGGCGATAACCGCTATGCCACTTAAATCATATCCCTCCAGACTTTCATATACGGCGTGTAACTGCCCCAGCCCACCGTCCAAGAGAATCACATCCGGCTTATTCTCCGGCGCCATTCTTTCAAACCGCCTTTTCAATACCTCTTTCATCATGGCAAAATCATCATTGGTTATTTCCGGATTTTTTATGTTGAATTTTCGGTACGCTTTTTTATCAAACCCTTCCGGCGTTGCCACAACCATTGCCCCAACGGCATATGACCCCTGATTATGAGAGTTATCATAAATTTCTATACGTTTCGGAATATCCGGCAGTCCGAAATATTTTTTCATTTCTTCCAAATTAGCTTTTATACTCCGGCTTTCAGACAGACGCCGCTCCAAAGCTGCAACAGCATTCTTTTTTGCATTTTCAATCAGTTTATATTTATCGCCTTTGCTGAAGGTTTTTATTTTAGCACCCAATGCATCTTCCAATAAATCCGCATTTTCAAGACTTTCGGATATAAAAATTTCTTTTGGCGCCGCGTGGTTGGTATAAAAGGTACTCAAAAAAGCTTCTAAAACCTCTGCGGACGAGGCATCTTCCTTTCTTCTTACAAAATAGGGGGCATTGCCGCAATTTTGCCCGCCGCGGATAAAAAATATTTCAATACAATATATTTCATCTTTTAGTGCAATGCCGACGATATCAACAGATTTCAGCCCGGAATATTCTAAGTTGGCATGTGTCTGAATGCCTGTCAATGCCTTTATCCTATCCCGCAAAATAATGGCTTGTTCAAAGTTTTGCTCATCACTGGCTTTTTGCATTTTCCTGGATAATTTTTCCTGGATGGAAGTATTTTTTCCCTCTAAAAAAGATACTACATCTTTTACAAGTTGCGCATAATCTTCTTTGCTGATTTTGCCGACGCACGGACCACTGCATCTTTTTATCTGATACAACAGGCAGGGACGATCCCGATTATGAAAAGCATTGTCACGGCAACTGCGCAGCATAAACACTTTTTGGATAATATCCAACACTTCTTTTACGGCAGTTGCGCTTGCATACGGGCCAAAATAACGGCAATTATTTTTGCGTACACCTCTGAATTTTCGTAGTGCGGGGAAATCTTCGTGCATATTTAACATTAAATGCGGATAGGATTTATCATCCTTTAACAGTATGTTATATTTCGGATGCAATTTTTTTATCAGTTCATTTTCTACAATCAGCGCCCGATTTTCATTTTCTACAATTATAAATTCCATTTTTCTGACTTCGGCCACCATTCTTTGTAACCTGGTTGTCAGCTGGTCAATGCGCGTATATGCAACTATTCTTTTTTTGATATTTTTTGCTTTTCCCACATACAAAACTTCGTCATTTTCATTTATCATCCTGTACACGCCCGGTGCTTCCGGCGCAACTTTTACGTTTTGACGAAGAACTTTAAGTCCCTGTTTTATATCAAACATTTAATCAACATACTCCCATTTCTGCCCGTTATATCGGCAATCATGCTTTTGATAGCGTTCTTTTAAAATAAAGATATCTCCCAACCCGCTGTATTTATAATAAGTATCCAACAAATACGGATCTATGCGATGAGCCGTTTTTTTTATTCCGCGTTGCTCCCAATAGGTATCCCAATATATTCCTCCGGCAACGATTTTTGGCATTTTTGCCATAATGAGTTTATTCAGGTCATCCCGTTTTGCTATTCCGTATTTTTCACCCAATACATCTATCTGCCCCAACAAAACCCAATAGTAGCCGGCATCTTTTCCCCTTAAATTGGATACGGCATAATATCCGTTAATGGCCGTATCGCAGGGCGTTAAATTGTTGAAAGCATATTCATGGCCGCTTGGCGAGTAAAATTTCGGCTTTTCTTTTAAATAAGTTTCTTTGTAATTGTATGCAACGGCAAATATCAAATATATGCCCGCAAGAACTAATGATGATTTACCTATTCTCGGAAATTTATCCAAAAACATTGCCGTCAGCATTATACCCAATATGAGCCAAAAGATGCTGTAATGAAGGAATGCCGAAAAATAAAACATCCGTAACACTGTTTCTTCCACAAAAAGCAGGCTCAGCAATCTTTCAAGCATATTTCCTTTTATCAGAAAATATACCGATGCAATCCCTCCCAAAGGGATAAATAAATAAAATTCAAAATATTCGCGAGGAGGGAAAGTAATGCGATTTCGTGCAAATATTTCAGGAATATGCATGTTAAAAGGAAAGTTAGCCCGCCAATACAATAACAGTGTATCATTATAGTATAAATACGCTGCATATAACGCTGCCAATAAAACAGGGAGCAGACAAGCCCACAAAAAATCTCTCCATTTTATTTTTTTTACAATCAGGCTGTAAAACATAAAAATTGCAGGAATAACCAAACTGAGCAAAACTTTTTGGGTGAACATAAAAGCACAGAAAAAATTTAAATACGATGTTACAAGCATCCATACTTTTTGTTTTTCCAAATAGCAAAAAAACAGCCATAAGCCGGCAAAAAAACATACATACATAAATGTGTCCGGACGATAATTCAGCGCCCAAAGTACAGAAAAGGAAGAAACTATGCACGCCATCATTAATAATGACGCGATACGGCCGTTTTGGTTAAGAAGCATCAGCCTGTACTGGAAATAAGCCATTATCCCGACAGCCAGTACACTTATGATATTGCATACAAAAAAAATCTCAATATGGTCAATCATCAAAGCTACAAACGGCGCCGACAAATACCACAACAAAGGATTATGATGTTGAAAAAAATCTTTGTAGGGCTGATATCCCTGCCAGATAAGCCAACTGCTGTGCAAATGCTCCACATTGTCGCCGTTGGCCTTAACGATAATGCCATAAACATAGCAACTCCACAAAACAACTACAGCAATGTATCCCCATAATACTTTTCGCAAAATATCAGCTTTCATAAACCCATTCCTTTTTTAACGCGTCGTAATGGCAGTTTTTACCTTGATATTCATATTTTAACCGATACCAGTTTTGAAATGGCGCCGGCAGGTAATATTTTTGTATTATTTCGGGCGAAATCTGTTGAACGGGAACATATATTCCCCGATTTAAATAATAATTATTCCAATATGTTTCGCCGCTTATCAGTTTTGGCTTATATTGCAACACGAGTTTATTTAAATCCGGCACAGGTGCTATTTTCATTGCTTCGCCGGCAACATCAATATGCCCCAACAGTGCCCAATAATAGTGCGGATCTTTGCTGATAATGGACTGGTTGCCCAAAAAACCGCTGATGACATAATCACACGGCGTTATATTTGCCGCAAGATAACGTGCAAATGAGCGATCCACCGTTCTGGCAGATAAATACCGTTTTTCGGATATTCCGGCATAAACCAGCGCAACAGCCAATGTGATGAATATCCCCATAAACCAGTTTTGCCCAATTTTATTCAACAAAACACCGTTCAAGCAAACTGCAAAAATCATAAACGGCAACATATAATATGGAGCTATTGAAAAATAAAAACAGCGCTGAACAAGCTCCAAAACAAAAAGGGCGGCTACTGTTTTATAACATATATCTGCTTTTTTAAAAAACAAAATAATGCTTAAAATGGCTAAAATTGCGGAAAAAATAAATACCTGCCAGTCAATTACATCTATTTTTCTTAAACCATAATAATCCTGCATCCCCATATTAAAAATAAAGTTTGACTGCCAATACCTGTACAATAAACCCTCATGGTACAGCCATGCCGTAAAAGCTGCCAATCCGACCAAAGGAAGCAATAAGGCATATCCGATATCGGCAAACGGAAATTTTTTCTTATGAAAAATTACCAATGTCATAATTCCCAAAGGCAACAGCACCGTTAAAATTTTTTGCGTGAACATGACTGCTGCGAAAAAGGCCAAAAAAGAAATGACCAAAGCGTGCAAACAGGGCTTTTTCCAATAAGAAAACAAGAAATACAAACCTATGGCAAAAAACAGTGCCATAAATGTATCCGGATTATAATTGAAACAGTAGATATAGTAATACGGCGGACATAAAATAAGCAGGCTCAGCAATGTAGCATAACGCGGAGCAAAAAAATCAACACTTATTTTATATACCACCGCAAAAGTCAAAAATCCTGTAATCAGCGCTATGGCATGAGCTGTATCCAGCAATACCAAAGGGGCAATATTTATTTTTATTAGGGGTGCAAACAAATACCATAATAACGGGTTATGGTGTTGAAAGAAGTCTTTATATGGTATTTTTCCTTGGGCAACAAGCCATGTTGAATGGATATGCTCAACATTATCTCCATTTCCCGTTTCCGTGAAAAAGACAGTCCACACGGCAAAACCGAGACCATAAAACAGCAAACCCCATATAACGGCTTTTGCCAACAAACGAGAAAAATAATAGGTTTGTTTCTCAGGCATATTCCTCTTTTATCCTCCTTGAATACAAGTTAAAAAATCAGGAATCCGACTTTTTATTTTCTATTCTTTTGTCGGGGCTATAGCAATATTTTGCTATCGGGCACTTTTCACATTCCGGACGCTGTGCCTTACAGACATAACGGCCGAATAATACCAGCCAATGATTGGCATTAAGCACATATCTTTCCGGCAAAATTTTTAATAAATCCTGCTCCACGGCAAGCGGCGTTTTTCCCTGACTAAAATCCAGCCGGTGAGAAATGCGCATCACATGCGTATCCACAGCCAGCGCCGGTTTTTTGTACCATACGTTTAATACGACATTAGCCGTTTTGCGCCCTACTCCGGCCAAAGTTACCAATTCATCCCTTGTTTCGGGAACCTGACCGGAAAAACGGGAAATAAGGTCATTACTCATTGCAATGATATTTTTGGCCTTGTTATTAAACAGGCCGATGGTCTTGATGTATGAAATCAGTTTTTTTTCACCCAGATTTATCATTTTTTGCGGGGTATCCGCAATTTTAAATAATTCACTTGTTGCTTTATTTACTCCTTTATCTGTCGTTTGGGCAGATAAAATAACCGCTACAAGCAATGTATAGGCATTTGTATAATTCAGCTCACATTGCGGGTTCGGATTTTCTTTATGGAAAATCTCCATTATTTCCAATATTTCAGATTTTTTCCGCATCCATTACCCCGCCATATCCTATTTTTAGTTAAGCCTTAACACCGCCGGCACCAGCCGCTTTCGGCGCATCCGCATCCAATGGCCACCGCGGGCGCGGTTTGAAATCCAGCGGGCTTACCAACCCCTTGCGAAACCGTTCCAATCCGGCCCAGGCAATCATTACACCATTATCCGTACAAAAGCGAATCGGCGGCGCAGCAAATTCTAATCCATTATCATCGGCCATTTTTTTCAATTTATTGCGCAAATAAGTATTAGAGGCCACTCCGCCGGATACGACCAGATTTTTTCCGTGAGGATATTTTTGTTTGAAATACCCCACGGCGCGTTGTAACTTTCGGCATAAACATTCGGTTGCCGTGTATTGGAAACAAGCGCAAATATCCGCAACATCATGCTTTGGAATATCTATATGCGCAATCTCGCCATCCGGGGCATAAGTTTCAACAATTTTGCGAACGGCTGTTTTTAAGCCGGAAAAAGACAAATTGCAATCAGGAACACCTATCAACGGACGCGGCAAGGTAAACCGCGTTTCATCGCCGGTAGCTGCCAATTTTTCTACGGCCGGCCCGCCCGGATAACCTAATCCCAACATTTTTGCAACTTTATCAAAGGCTTCGCCGACAGCATCATCAATTGTTGTTCCCAGACGCTCATATTGGTTGACATCTTTTACTACCAAAATCTGGCAATGTCCTCCCGAAACCAGAAGCAGGAGATATGGAAAAGTTACGTCGTTGCTCACACGAGCTGCCAGCGCGTGCCCCTCCAAATGATTAACGGCAATAAAAGGCTTATCCAATGCCACAGAAAGCGCTTTAGCTGTCATTACGCCAACGACGACTCCGCCAATCAACCCCGGTCCCGAAGCGGCAGCAACGGCATCTATATCTTTTAAGGATATTTGTGTTTTTGCGAAACATTGTTCTATTATATCATCTATATGATCCAGGTGCGAACGCGCTGCAAGCTCCGGCACAACGCCGCCGTAAGCCTTATGCTCTTCTTGAGACAGCAAAGCTTCGCCAAGAATTTCTTTTTTCTCATTAACCAAGGCTGCTGCCGTTTCATCACAACTGCTTTCTATTCCTAAAACTATCATGTATACATCCGATAAATATTGAAGTTTATATTTTTATTTTATAGACTATATTTTGAATATTGCAATCAACTATTGTGAGGAGCTTGTAAAATGTCTGAAAAAACAGCAAAACAAGAATTGAAAAAACGTCCATCTAAGGTTCTTTTGTTTTTTTCTGTCTTGTTCGGTATTGTCATTTTAGAAATTATTGCTATTTCCTGCTCTATTTTTGCAGTAGAATCGAAAAACCGTTCGCAAATTACGCAGATGGACAACATGGCGACACAAATTTCCCGGCAACAGGCACAAATTCAAAATTTGCAGCGTATGCCAGAGCTTATCCAAAACAATGCACAAAGAATATCCGAGAATACCGGAAATTTGAGGCTATACGCGGAAAACCTTGATAATCTTAAAGAAGAAGTGGGGAATCGCAAGATAGATGCCATTACGCAACAAATCAAAAATCTTTCTCACAGCATAGAGGTTTTGAACGAACTAAAAAGCGAAGAAACTCTCATTTTAAGCGTTGCATTGCTGGTAAAAGAAAATGCCCTTTATCAACGCAGTTTTGCAGTAGAAGCTGATGTTTTGGCCTCTCTGGGCAAAGGGAAAAGTGATATCTCTTCTGCCATTGATGTTATAAACTCTATGAAAAATCAGACAATCTTTTCTGACAGCCAGCTTATTAACCGCTTTAATGACATCTCAAAAAATTTTAATTTTATGACCGAATCTTCTACGGATACTTCTCAAGTTTCCGAAGAGAATAATCCTGTATCCAAAAGTATTGCATTGATTAAAGATACCGTGTCCGGAATTAATTTTGATAAAATTGTTGTTGTAAAAAAGAATAATATAACGCCAGAACAAAAACAACTTATTGAGCAACTTTCGCAACTCGTGAATAATCAGAACTTTAAAGGAGCTATTTCCTTTATTCGCGCACATTCCGATTTTCAATTATTGCAGAATCAAGATTTAGCAATATGGCTTGCCGATGCCGAACGAAAACTTTCTTTTGATGAAGCCATTTCTAAGATTATCGTTACAGAATTAGATGCCTTGCGGCAAAATATAGCTTCTTCGCAGGCACCTATTCAGCCTAAATAAGCGCTTCTGTTGTACATCAGCCAGCTGCAGTACAAAAAACAATATTTCATTATTCTATTATACCCGGAGATACCAATATGGAAAAAGACAATTTAAGACAATCATGGTTTCAAAAATATCGTATCGTTTCTAAACAACTGGACAAGGTTAAACAAGTTTCTTCGGCAGCGACGGCTTTTAATACAAACATAGATGCTATCTTTAAAATAACCGGAAGCAAACTTTCCAAATTGATTGCCGATAATCATTTGAGTATGAGCGATATGGAAAAAGTATCTCAAATTAATTCTCCGACAGATATTATCGCAGGCATTATCAAATGTTTTAGCCGTGGAATTGCAGAAGAATGGATTACAGATAATGTTGCTATTTACGAATGGATGGAAAAAAATTTCGGGTACGATAAATTGCAGATGGGAGGGCAAGCCGGTATTATAGCAAATGTTTTAGCTCTACTAGGCGTCCATCAGGTTATTGCCCATACAAATTCGCATCCTCGTTTGCAAGCGGAACAGTTCTTGAATCTAGATAACCTGTTTGGAATTAACGAGAAAAACTTATTGCAAAAAGCCAACACTATAGCTCGTTTAGAAGATGTCCCCCTTGTTCATTGGATTATTGAGTTTGACAAAGGCGACAGTTTTATAATTGACGGACAGAAAATTACCTGTCCAAAATCAAACCGCTTTATTGCCACTTATGACCCATTGAATATGAATTTGGTTATGAATCAGGGATTTGTAGATTATCTGAATAGCCATGCTATACAATATTTGTTCCTATCAGGTTTTCATCCTTTGCAAGAAAAGAGCAATGGTATTGAATTAATCAAAAAAGCAACGCTTGTTCTTAAAAATTGGCAAAAAGCGAATCCCAATATGATAATTCATTTGGAAATTGCTTCTACTCAAGACTTTGAAATACGAAAAGCGATTATTGATAATATTGTTCCCTGTGCTTGTTCGGCCGGCCTAAATGAACGTGAAACCATTGACTTATTAAACATATTAAATAAGCAAGATTTGGCTCAGGACATTGAAAATAATACTCACAGCCCTCTGTTATTTGAAGCACTTTTGTTCTTAAAAAAGACACTTAAACTGAAAAGAATTCAGCTTCATATGTTCGGATTATATATAACCCTTCAAGATGAAGATTTTTCCTGCACACCGGAACAAACACTTAATGGCATGATGACAGCATCTGTGGTATCTTCCAGCAAGGCACTTAATGGCGAACTTGCGAATTATGATGATTTAACAAAGGCCATACAAATGCCCGTATCCGACCAGGGATTAGAAGAACTTGTCGCATTGGCGCAAATGCTGAAAAATGATAGTTTGAAGACGACCGGTATTGGAAAAGTTGATAATTATTGGCTTTGCGCCATTCCGACCATCCTTGTTGATAAACCAAAAACACTTGTCGGTATGGGCGATACAATTTCATCCGTTTCGCTGTTGGCTGCACAATAATAAATGCTTTTTTCTGCTTATTATAAGCTTTTGCACCTCTCTTATTTTAGTTGTATTTTTATTATGTTACATCTTAAGAGTGTTTTATAATAGTAAGCGTAGACAAATACCATCTAACCATTTGATTTTAATAGCAAGTCGCATAATAACTCTTATGCAGACTCGCAGATAGAAGGCAGTGATGGTAAAAAATACAAGTATTCCGAGGTCTTCAAGGAGAAAACCAATAAAGACATGAATATCGCCTGCAATAGCGAAATGACCTGTTA
>CALXTP010000010.1 GCA_944391435.1 uncultured Alphaproteobacteria bacterium
TGATGGATAAAAAAGTGGTGGATGCGATTCTGACCATACAGGAAAATAAATTATTTATGAAAGGAATTTTCAGCTGGGTGGGGTTTAAGTCCTGCGGGGTAGAATATAAGCGTCCGGAACGCGCCGCAGGAAAAACAAAATGGAATTATTGGAAATTGTGGAACTTTGCATTAGACGGCATAACGGCATCTACAACATTGCCCTTGCGCGTATGGACATATATCGGCAGCATTATTGCGTTTATATCGGGAATGTATGCGTTGTATATCATTTTTCGGACATTGTTTTACGGCGTAGCCCTCCCGGGATATGCCTCATTGTTGGTGTTTATTTTGTTTTTCGGTTCGGTACAGTTAATTGTATTGGGGATTTTCGGCGAATATATCGGCCGGATTTTTACCGAAGTCAAACGCCGCCCCCGCTATATCATTGATGAAAAAATAAATTGCGAATAGTTGCATAAAAAGAGGGGATACTCCTTTTTATGCCTGTTTGCGTTTAACCGGGGAGGCTGTTTTTAAACCACGATATCTGTTATCGGGGCAATATAGGCTATTTCTGTTTATGCCCGTTCGGATTTCGGCAAAATATTTCATTTATTTTTTCAGTTATATTTCAGACTAACCATTTAATATAAAAACTAAGAATTTTTATATGAGGCAATTATGAAAAAATATCTGATTTCGCTTATTAGTCTGATTTTGCTTATTTCTTTGCTATGCCTGAATAAAAAAGAAAAGGAGATTTCCGTAACCGCTGCCGTCCCGTTAATCATAAGCCGGGGAACTGGAGCCGAACTGCGTCAGCCGTTGGGTGTAGTTATTGCCGGCGGGTTATGCTTGAGCCAGCTTTTGACAATTTTTACAACTCCGGTCATTTATCTGTATATAAATAAACTAAGGCTGTATGTGGCAGACAAACGCAAGAAAAAGTCTGATAATATATAAGCTTGATTTTGCAATAAATGTACAATCTGTTTGATATGCGGTTGGATGGCGAGTTGGACAGGGAAACCTTTGATGCCAAGTGTAAAAAGATACAAGGCTTGCAGGGAAATGATAACAAAAATATCCAAATCGGGTCTTTAAAATCATACGAACCGCAAATTTTAGATGAAAATCAAGAGGTTACATCTAAAAATGCAACCTCTCTCCAAATTGGTGAGCCCGACGGGATTCGAACCCATGACCCTTTGATTAAAAGTCAAATGCTCTACCGACTGAGCTACGAGCCCATCTCATAACTGAGATGTGTATATAAAGGATAAAAAAATGATAGTCAACAAAAAAATATAATTTTTTTTATTTAGCTATGCATTTGTTAACTATTTCATGCTAAAACATACACAAACAGTATAACAACAATAGTGTAAAAGGGGTGAAAATGTCCACAATGAAAGAACTTGAACAAGAAAGCAGATATGACATTTTGCAAAACGAAGCCGGCGAAATATTGATTATCATAAATTCGCGCGCCGGCGGGCCGGAGAATCCTCGTTTTGTATACGACGGCGGAACAACAGCTTTGCTATACCGCAATAAAGACGGTGCCGTTATCTTCAAAAATATAGCCAAAGATGCACGCCTGCCTTTGAAATCCGTAAGCTCAATGCTGATTGTTGAAGTAGAAGACGAAGACGTGGCTCGGGAATATGTTGTCCCCGTTCGCATCGTAAAAGATGTAAAAGCCTTGATAAAATAATATCCGTCGCTTAAAATCCCCACGTCTGTAGATTCTTTTAACTAAAGGAATGATTCGGAGGGAAAATGGCGAATATGATGGTTTATCTGGTTGTAGCCGGATTGGTCGGGCTGTTGCGGTTGAGGATGAGATACGACCGCATAATGTCTTGGCTGATGTTTTTTGTTGCAGCCTTTTTGTTCATCAATTTTTCCGAACAGCTCTGCCGGGAATGGAAACAAGGCTTTTCTTTATTATGGAATAGTTCAAAAATCGGGGATATAACAATAGATTTTTACCCGTCTGAAAAAGAATGCCAATTATTGTTTCCTGTTTTTTTTATTTCCCTGTTGACGATTCTGCATAATAATATTTTCCGCTATGAAGAAAAAAAGAGTGCTTTTAATTCTTTGATAATTTTAAATTTCGTGACGCTGAGCCTTCTGGTTTGTGCTGAAAATTACATCCAGCTGATGACCTGCGTTTTCGTGGCGGATATTTTGGGCTATGTCCTTTTAAAAGATGTTGATGCATCCCGGCGTTATGTTGTGTATAATTTTTTGGCCGATACTTGCCTGTTTATGATATTGGCACTGGTATGCGGCAAACTGCAAAGCCTTGAATTATCGGATATGCCCCGCTATGAAGAAATCGGCCGGCACAAGGACTTTGTAGGGCTTATAACGGCCTTGGCACTGCTGATAAAAAGCGGCTGTTTTATGTTTCAGAGTTATCTGCTTGACTTGAGCACGGCCAAATTTCAGCGCATGAGTGCGGTTAATCTGCTGTTTTCGCCGTTGGCAGGAATTTTGGTTTTATTAAAGATGCACAGCCTGATAACATTGTCGGATTTGGCGTTGCCGCTGGTAAAAATAATCGGCTTTCTGACTTATGCGACGGGCATAGCTTACTTTGTGCTGATAGATAATATCAAAAAAAAATCAGTTTATTTGAATATGGGGTTTATAGGCTTGGGGGTGTTGATGCTGGCCGAAAACGGCTTTGCCGCAAATTGGAATTTTTCTGCCTATTATACAGCCATATGCTTTTTTAACCTGATGTTGTTAAAAATTTACCTTTACCAAAATCATGAAACAAAAGTCAGCGCAATGTTGAATGCGAACGAAACCAATGTATGGCTGCTGCGCGGGACCTTGATACAGACGATTATGACCGCCAATATCTTTTTAACCGTCCTGTGGCGGCTGTCGTCTGAACTATCATCGGTTTGGGTAATATACGGCGGAGTCATCATTATGTTGGCTCTGGCAGTAGTGTTAAATCATATATATCGTTCTCCGCATACACGCCGGCTTGAGGAATTGAATCCCAATCCGTTACGGGTAGTATCATTGTTAATAAATGTTGCTTTGCTGGCTTGGGGCAGCTGGTGTTTGCGGGCGTATATGTGGTATAATCTGGTATGGGTGTTATTATTTATGGCATTGATAGCCGTGCCGTGGCTGACAAAGTTGCGTTCGGCATATGAAATTGCATGGCTTCAGCGTGAAGATTTGAGCAAAAGTTTTTTCTTTTACACGCTGGTAACGCCGTTGATGTATTTAAGCCGGACTTTATGGGTAATGTTTGATTTTGTTTTTTCGGAAAAAATAGTTACGGCCGGGTTGGCCTGGCTTAACCGGCTGAGTTTGTCCGCTTTTTTAAAATTAAATCGTAAAAGCGGCAAAGCATGCTTAATATTCACATTGTTCGGTTTGGCCGTTTTTGCGGCATCGTTCTATCTGGGGAGGCAGAAATGAATTCGTATTTGCTGCTGTTGCTCGTTATTATACCGCTGATAGGGTCTTTGTTTGTTCTGGCGGCCCGCAGCGACCGTTTATATGCGCCGGAAAATGTTTATAATGTTTCGCTGTTGAGCCAAATAACAAACATCGGTGTCATTCTGTACATTTTTTCCCAATGCGATATAACGGAAACCGGAATGCAGCTGGTGGAAAAATTATCTTGGACTGATTGTCCTCCTGTCATTTTGCATTTCGGGGTGGATATTTTTTCATTGATGTTGATTTTAAGTGTCAATCTGGCTTTTTTTATCGGCGAAATATGCCTGCATCGCCTGACCGAACGTTCCAAAACGTTGGTGGCGTCGGGACTGCTTTTTGTCAGCCTGATAAACGGATATTTTATTGCGGCGGATGTTATAACGTTTTATATTTTTTTCGCCGCATTATCGGCTCCGCTGATAATTTTAATAAGCACATATGGCAGCCAGCGCAAAAAAACGGTTTTAGTCCGTTTTAGCCTGTATAATCTGATAGGGGCTCTGTTGTTGTTGGTCTCGGTTGTAATGATGTATAATGTCCGTGATGAAAACGTATTTCTGAATGCGGCAGGAAAGCTCAGCTTTTACGGAAAGGAAAAATATTTTGTCTGGCTGGGTATCTTTTTTGCTTTCATATCTCGTATGCCGATATGGCCGTTTCATTATTGGATATCATCTATTAACTCCAGTTTAAAAAATCCGTTGGTTTTTATCGTCGGCAATTTGATTCCGTTGATTGGCCTGTACGGTTTTATCCGGTTTTGGCCGAATACGGTTCCTGCAGCCATTGCCGTTTATGCCCCGGTGTTTGAAATAATCTGTATCGTTACTATGATGTTCATAGCCCTGGTCAGCCTGAGCCACAAAGATATGCGCTATAAATTGTTTGCCTATACGACGGTATATTATCTTTTATATCTGACCGGCGTATTTTTGCCGACGGACGTATTAAAACAAAACATCGGCTATTCGCTGTTTGCTTATATCATCATCATCACGGTGTTATCTTTTTTAGTCAGCCATGTGGAATACCAGAAAAAAGTACTGGGCATTTACGGGTCGGGCGGTATTTTATGCTATATGCCGCGCACGTCAAAATGCCTGTCATTGTTTATCCTGGCCGGAATAGGGCTGCCGGTAACCCCGTTGTTTTGGAATAATTTTATCATTTTATCCGAAATATTTAATTATAATCTGATATTGGGGATTATGGTGGTATTGTCTACGTTTATTGTGGCACTGTCGTTGTTGGAAGAGTTGTTCCGCCTCAAAGATAAAAGTGCGGCATCGTCTGCCTGTGTATTGGGGACGGATTTGTCAACTCTGCATTATGCGGTCTATATCGGCAGCCTGCTGATATTGTTCTTTTCGTTTTTCAAACCGTTGTGGTTTGTTTTTTAAGGGAGAATGGATGTGTTGTGGCGTCATCTGATATACACGTTTCCCGAATTGGTTCTGTTAGCGGGTATAATACATTTGCTGCTGTTATATTTGTTGTCATACGATGCAGCCAGGGTTTATGCGCGGGTATCCCGCTTTTGGCTTTTGATGTCATTGTTTTGGAGCATCGTGTTGTATGACAAAACGGCAGGACCGGCCTTTTTTGAAAACAACGCCTATACGCTGTTATTTAAATTGCTGACCGGATTCCTGGCATATATTATGCTGGGGCTGTCGGCTCTTTGGTTTGGTACGGAAAACCGCACCGGGTGCAAATATTATATTTTGGTGCTCTGCGCCTTAATTGTAAACAGCCTGCTGCTGGCATCAACACATTTGCTGCCGCTGTTGCTGTGTTATTGCCTGATGGCTTATATCAATTATCGCCTGCTGGGGATAAGTTATGAAAAACTTCCCTCAGAAACGCCGGCACGCTATATGGGCGTGTCGGGAGCCATGGCGCTGATGTTCGCCATGGGTTTCTTGTATCTGCACGGGAGGCTGGACGGCAATGTGGAATATTCCGCCATAAGCAGGCTGTTCGCGGAAGAAGAGGGGAGCTTTCCTTTGTATGCATCGGCCGTGGCCGTGGTTGTCCCTTTTTTATACTCATTAGGGCTGGCGCCTTTTCATTTTATGGCTGAAGACAAAGCCGGCAAGGGGATATTGCCGGTCAGCCATTATTTTGCCCTGGTATTGCCGATGGCATTATGGGGTGTGTTGATAAAGATGGATGTACAGCTTTTAAGTCCGTATCAGGCGGAGTTTGCCCCGGTTTATGCCGGCTTTGCCCTGCTGTCGGTCATATTTGGGGCAATGGGCGCTAACGCCAGGATAAATTTGCACCGCATAATGGCATATAGTTCTATGTACCATTTCGGAATGGTGTTGTTGCTGTTGTCTTTTTTTAAGCTTGAAACGGACTTTGCTGCATTTGTATATTTGCTGGTCGTCCTCCTTAGCCTGAATGGCGGCTATCTTGTTTTTTACAGTTTAAAAAGTCATGGCGAATATTTGGCCTCCATTACCTCATTGGCCGGGCTTGCCGAAACGCGTCCGTATACGACGGGTGCTTTGTTGGTCAGCCTTTTTTCGCTGATAGGCCTGCCGCCTTTAGCCGTTTTTATGGGGCAATTCGGGTGCATTTCGGATTTGTTGCGCAACGGATACTTTATCAGTTTGGGGATAGTGCTGTTTTTCCTTCTGGTACTGGCCAAAGCCTACCTGGAAATTATCAAAACGGCATATTTTGAAAAAAAGGTAAAGCTCTACGATGCCGAAAACCGGATTATCTCATTGTATACGGTGTTTTGCATGGCTTGTGTTGTCATTGTGGCGTTTAACCCCGGAAATTTGTTCCAAATACTAAAGGATATGTTCTATGTCGTCAGTTTATAAAGGAAAAATTGCCCTCTGGTCATGGTATGAAGCAGAAACGGTTGCATCCACCAACGATGAAATAAAAAAAATGGTTCCGGACAAGGGCCGCAACATTGTTTTCAGTGCCGTCTGCCAGACAAAAGGGCGTGGCCGGAGGGGGAGGAGCTGGAAAGGCATGGAAGGCAATTTGTTTTTTACATACAGTCAGGAGGCAGAACCTGCGGAACTGGGACGGATAGTCTGCCTGACCGGCTTAAGCCTGGCAAAGGTTGTCAAAAAAATTGCGCCGGGCGCCCGGGTGCAAATAAAATGGCCGAATGATGTGTTTTTAGAAGGAAAAAAGCTGTCAGGGATTTTGCTGGAGAATATTAGCGGAAATTTGTGGGCAATAGGCATTGGTGTAAATATTGTATCCGCGCCGGTGCTGACGGATATGCCGTATCGTGCCGTTTCGCTGCGGGAGTGCGGAATATCACTTGACCGGACGGAATTTTTACGTTATTATCTGGACGAATTTGCCGCGGACATGGAATTATACCGGCAGCAGGGCTTTGCCGCAATAAAGGGGCAATGGAGCGCTTTAGCCTTAAATTATCAGCAGGAAATAAGCATCAAAGCCGAAACGGGCATCAAAAGCGGTAAATTTGCGGGTATAGATGACAACGGTTATTTGCTGTTAAAAACGGGAGAAAAAATGGAGAGGGTAACGGCCGGAGATATGTTTGCGGCCTGGAACGGAGAGTGCGGTCTTGAGGAAAAAGAAAAAACATATAAATAAAAGAAAAAAGGACGAATGAAAAATGAATGAATTTAAGAAAAAAGGGCTTTATTTTTTGCCGATGGGCGGTGCCGATGAAATCGGAATGAATATGTATGCGTATGCGGTCGGCGGCAAACTGATAGTCGTTGATGCCGGGTATGGTTTTTTAAATGATGACTTTCCGGGGATGGATATGTGTTACGCCTCGCCGGAATTTTTGGAGCATTACCGCGATGATATTTTGGGATTGTTCATTACGCACGGGCACGAAGACCATTTGGGCGCAATAGCCCAGGTATGGCCGTCGTTGCAGTGCCCGGTATACGGCACGAATTTTTCTCTGGGTCTGGTTCGGGAAAGATTGGGCGAATATAAGCTGCAGGATGCTGTTCCGTTGGTTTCCGTAAACCGGGAGCCGACTGTCCGGGTCGGAGATTTTGAAATAACTTTCATTCCGATAGCACATTCCATTCCGGAAACCTCGGCCTTATTTATCAAAACGCCGTACGGCAATGTTATGCATGCGACGGATTGGCGCTTTGACGATAATAAGCTTTCAATGGTAAAAACCGATTTCGCCGGGCTAAAAAAGGCTGCATCGGAAGGCGTGGATATTTTCGTTTGCGATTCCACAAACGTTATGGTGGACGAGCCCCAGGCCAGCGAAGAAGACGTGCGCCAGAATTTGATAAAAATAATTCCGGAAATGCAGGGCGGTATTGTCGCAACGTGTTTTGCCTCCAATATTATGCGGCTGGAAAGCTTGATATTGGCAGCGCGTGCCGCCGGGAGGACGCCTGTTTTGGCCGGGCGCAGCCTGGTAACCAATGCCAAGATTGCCCGGGAATGTGGATATCTTAAAGAATATGCGGATTTGCATACTTTAGAAGAAGTAGACGGCATAACTTCCGATAAAGCTTTGTATATTTGCACTGGCTCACAGGCCAATTACCGCAGCGCGATGACGCAGATAGCCAACGATGAGAGCAAATACATCAAACTGGAAGCGGAAGACAATGTTATTTTTTCTTCCAAAATAATTCCCGGCAATGAAGATAAAATTGAGCGTCTGCAGGAAAAAATCCTGGCCAAAGGCGTTAATCTCGTAACCGAAGAAGATTATCTGGTTCATACGTCCGGGCATGCCAGCCGCAAAGACTTGCAGGCAATGTATGAGCTGCTGAATCCGCGGATAGTTTTGCCCGTACATGGCGATAAAAAATTTATTCGCGAGCATAAGCGTTTTGCTAAAAGCTGCGGTGTTGAAGACGTTTTTTCGGCAGAAAACGGGGATGTTTGCTTATATCAGGGCGGCAAGATTGAAAAAATGGAACAAATCGCCGTTGACATTATGGGGGTTGACCGCGGGCGGAGCGTATCGCTCGGTTCTGAATTGATAAAAAACCGCCGCCGCATCATGTATAATTGCACATTGTTCATTTCCGCCGTTATCAGCCGCGATTACCGCTTAAAATCCCTGCAATTCAGCTCCATAGATATTTTGGAAGAAAACGAATGGTACGTTCTGCATGAAGAAATAATGAAAGAGGTAACGCCGCTGATAGAAAAGAAATTGTCGGAACATCCATCGCATAATTCGGTAGAAGACTTTATCCGCGGGCGGATTCGCCGCCGCATTTACGGCGCCACCGACATCAAGCCGGTAACGGCATTGCATGTGCATTGGGAAGAAGACGAAGATAAGGCGGAAAATAACGTATGATATTTGATTTTTAGGGAGAGAAAAAATGCAAAAGATTATTCCGGACAGATTAAAAAAAGGCGATAAGATTATGGTCATTGCCCCGGCCAGAGGCGTAAAGATTATCGGACAGGATGTGCGCGATATTGCCCGCGGGCGTTTGGAAAGCTTGGGGCTGGAAGTTGTCTTTGCCCCGAACGCGGTGGATGAAAACTGGGATTATATGGGGTCAAGCTCTATAGAAAAGCGTGTTGCCGATATCCACACTGCATTTGCCGACAACAGTGTTAAAGGGATTATGACCATCATCGGCGGAGCCAATTCCAATCAGCTGTTAAAATATTTGGATTATGATTTAATCCGCCGCAATCCGAAAATCTTTTGCGGTTTTTCCGATATTACCGCGCTGGAAAACGCCATATTGGCAAAAACCGGCCTCATAACCTACTACGGGCCGCATTTCAGCTCGCTCGGCATGAAAAAAGGCTGCGACTATACGTTTGAACATTTTGTAAAAATGCTTGTAACCGATGGTCGGGATGAAATTGAACCGTCTCAAATCTGGAGCGATGACTTATGGTTTATAGACCAGGAAAAACGCGAATTTGAAGCCAATGAGGGCTATTGGAACATTCAAGCCGGCACAGCCGAAGGCACAATAATCGGCGGCAACCTGGGCACTTTCAACCTCTTGCTCGGCACGTCATATCGCCCGCAATTTACACCGGATACGATTCTGTTTATTGAAGATACGGAAGGCTGTTCTCTGGCAGATTTTGAGCGCAATCTACAGGCATTGATTTATCAGGATGATTTTGAAAACGTTAAGGGGCTGGTCATCGGCCGCTTCCAAAAAGGGTCAAAAGTAACGCGTGAGGGGTTAGAGTTTATTTTGAATACCAAAGCCGAATTAAAAAATATGCCGATATTGGCAAATGTGGATTTCGGTCATTCGGCGCCGCTTTTGACGATTCCTCTGGGCGGAACGGCAAGGTTGGAAAACGGCATCCTTTCATATAAAAACTGACTTTATATGTCGTAAGGCAACCGAAAAAAAACAAAAAACAGCCGGGGTTTTGCCCGGCTGTTCTGTTATCATATCCCTGTCAGACTTGAGCAGGATATGTGGTGTTGTTTTCATCAATAACGGTTACCGTCTTCACCGGAGTTAAATTTTCCATGTGATAAGCCGTTACGACTTTAATAGAGTGTCCGCTGTTTAATAAAGCGGGGACGGTGGCATTTTTACTCGGTTGCAACAAAATCGCAACTGTTTTTCCTTTATCCTCGCTATAAGCAAGCAAAGATATTTGATACCAGCCGGGCTGCGTAGGCAGAGCCGTTGCCGAAGATGTGGCAATGGTAAGTTCTTCTGTTGACGGCGGCATGATTTTTTCTTCCATACCGGCGGCAAAATCTTTTGTTTTTTCTACGGCCTGGTTAAACTTCTTTTGAATGTTTTCTTTACCGTAAAACCAAACCAGCCCTCCGCCGACTAAAAAGCCGAGGATAAACCCGAAGTTTTTCAACACGAACGCTAACACTAAAATCAATACGGCAATAACCGCAAAAGTTTTCCATGATTTAATCATAATTGTAAGTTTTAAAGAATTATACACTATTTTTTTTAAGAGTCATAGCATAACGCTTTATGCTGATTTCTGATGAGCAATGCGCTCCTGATCTTCTTCATAAGAGCTGTACCCGAGAGAATCGGCATACATTTTCATACTGCCTTCAAGCGACCGCAACTGGCCGTTTCTGGAACGAGCCGATTCTTTTGAAATAAGCCCGTGATCAACAAGGATTTGATTCTTGTCTACCATAGACTTGAGCCGGAGCGCCACCCCGTAAAGGTAGATTTTCTGTTCTTCCATCTCCAGTCTTGCCATAGTTTTTTGATAAGCTTTGATATCGGCAGTTATCTCACCAAGGTTATGGATTTCTTTGCCTTGACTACCCAGCCCTTCCGCCAATGCGGTAAGATGCCCTCTCAGCTTAGACGCTTCTTGCTCATGATCAGCCAATTGCTGCTTAAAGTTTTGTTCCCGCGTCGCAGTATTTTTATAATATCTGTACGCAAGAATAGCACCAGTCACTACTGTAATAAATAAAACAGCTGACACAACGATTAACCATGTAACCGCGTTTTGTAAAAACACTTGATCCATAATAGTTAAGATTTAATTAGACATAAAGTTATTTTGACAAAAAAACATAAAGCATAAGTTTTGTCATTTGTCAAGACTTTTTTTAGTTAAATTTATAAAAACGCCGGAAGAATGAAAGATAAAGCAAAATTAACGACGTTTGTTTGCCATAATTGTAAAAATTTCAATAAATTTTTGTGCTTGCGATAAACTGTTCCAATCCCGTGCAATCTGCTTTATCTGTGTGCGTATCTGATCGGTTTTCATCGGATTCTGCCTCAGTTCATTTAGTCCGGCAATAAAGTCTGGTTCATTCTGGTACATGGGCAGTGCTTCGCCGAATATTTTGTAAATTCCGTTATTAAAGCGGACATAAGGTACCCCGCCGTTTTCTATAATTTCTATGATTTGCGGCAAAATCTGCTCATCGCGTACCGTTTCATCGCTTTGGTCAATCAGGACAACGGCATATCGTGCAAAATCATCCGGTGACGGGAAATCCTTTTTAATTTCACTGGCAGGCCAAACATGTTCAAATCCCTTGCCGTAAATGTCAACGCTCATATCCTGCCTGCCGGCCAGATAAAGAGATAGCGAAAATCCATGATTGTCGCCATAAAACATGGCAAATCCGTTTAAAGGAAGTTTTCTCGTTTCTTTTATATTAAAGGCATCGGGAATATAGGCTGTCCGTACGTTGATGGCTTTAAGGTGGTTAAAGGCCGAAATACTTTTGACGACAATGACGTCAAACGGGCGCAAAGGAGCCGGAGATGCTGTTTCTGCAATTCCGGGAATCCACAAAATGTTAATTGCATTTTTGTCTGCCACCGCCGGCAAATGGTCAATATCCTGGGCGATGTATAAATTAAAATTGCCGCTGGCAAACGAATTTTTATCCGCAAGGGCAACTTTTTGCCCGGTTTTTTCCATCGCTTGGGCGAGTTTTAGCACCGAGCGGTAAAGAGGGGATATTTTTAACTCATTGACATTGATATAAATGGTTTCATCGGATATTGAAACATCGGCGGATTTATCTGCCGGCTGGGCGTTATCCGACGTTGCTGCGGTATTTATGCCGCTTGCCGCTTTTGTGGCAGAAGGAGCCTTTTGCTGCCGGGCAACATAGCCTGCCATACAAATAGCTAAAATAAAAAAAACTGAAATAATCGCAAATTTCCTTTTCATTGTTTGCTCCTGCCGATTTCATCAAAAATTTGTTTTAACCGTTTTCCGACTGCCAGATTCGTATAGCCTTGAAGCGTAATTTCCCGCGCTTGTTCAGCCTTTTGTTTGCGGGCTTCGGGATGGGCAAGGTAAAAGTCAACCAAAGTTTTGAATTCTTCTTTGTTTTTAAACATCGGGATGCTGTCGCCGAAAATCTCCGCAATATAGGGGCTGTATTCGGAAATAACAAAAGCGCCGGCGGCACTGGCATCATAAAGGCGGTTGATAACCAGCCCCATCTCTGCCAAGTCATCAGGATGGTCGCTCAAGACGATTTTGGCTGACGAATAATACCGGTTAAGTTCATTGTTGTTGATATAATTGCCTTTAATATGCTTGTCGGGAATAATCCCTTGCCAATTCAAACCGTACACATCAATATCATAGCCGTTTTCCACGGCGTAGGTAACGCTGATGCGTTCATACCACGGCGAACCGACGAACAGCAAATCCGATGCGGCTTCGGCATCAAATTCGGGCTTGAATTTATAGGGGTTTGTAAATTGCGGCACAAATACGGCTTTATGCCCCGCTTTTTGCAATGCCGGGATAAGCGCTTTTGCCGGAGTCGCGATAACATCAAAATATTGCAGTTCGTCATTTAGCGAAATATCGGTATTATAACGGAAGGTATCGCGTGTGTTTTTGAATTTGGCGGTATCGGGAATTTCCGTTGGAAAATAAAGATACATAATGCGGTTTTTATGTTCATCTTCAAAGCCGGTCCGGTTATATTTGAACTGCATATAGAGCAGGTTTCCGGCATCGTTATAAAAATCATCTTCATAAAAATCTTGGCTGAAATAATAATTTTCAACTTCAAAGCCGTTTTGTTTAAGGCCTTCCGCCAAATCTTTGGCCAGCCAGTGTTCGCCGACATCGGTTGCATCGGCCGGCCACGGGCATTTAAGAGCCAGTTTGCGATAATCAGGCGTTTTGTCTTTTGTTTTTTTTAACATCGGGGCGGCAGTTTGCGGCAATGCCTGCATGATTTTTTGTGCCGCCGCGGCATTGGTAAAGTTTTTTAGCGTGATATCCTGTGCCTGTTTTGCTTTTTTAGAGCGTTCTTCCGGGTGTGCGAGATAATAGTCCAAGAGCTGTTTGAGTTCTTCTTTGGTCCTAAACATCGGGATACTGTCGCCATAAAATTGTTCAATTTCGGGCATATAGTCGGAGATAAGAAAACCGCCGCTGGCCGTAACGTCAAAAACGCGGTTGCTGATAAACCCTTTTTCTTTCATGTCCGGACGGGTATCGTTCAGGACAATTTTTGCCGAAGCATAATATTTGTGCAGTTCGCGATTGTCAATATACGTCCCTTTAACCATTTCAGGCGGCGCCTGCCTTTCCCAGCCTTCGCCGAAGAGGGCAACGTCAAAGCCGCTTTCCATTGCCCATTTGGCGCTGATACGTTCATATCCCGGCCGTCCGACAAACAAAATATCATAAGCGGCCTCCGGGGCATATTCATAAAAAAACTTTTCCGGATTCGTAAATTGCGGCACAAAAATCGTTTTTAGGCCAAGTTTATCCATCTTTTTTTGATAAGTCGGAGAGGCAACGGCGATGAGCTGAAAATCCCACAATTCCGTTTGCAGCGACATCCAGGCCGGTTCGTCAATGTTTTTGAGGTTTATAAATTTCTCCGTATTGGCTGTTTCCAGCGGATAATAGAGATATAAAACATTTGTTTTGTCAGGATTAAGCGGCGGATTAAAAGGGATAAAACCGTGCATATACACATCAATCGGAGCATTTTGGCTGCTTGCAGGATAAAAATCGTCCATATAAGCCGGGCTGACAGAATAGCCCAGACGTTCAAATCCGCTTTTCAAATCCTGTCCCAAAATATAATCGCCCCAGGAATACCAGTTTTTTCCGGCAGAAATTTTAAGGCTGATATCCTCTGCCTCGGCTCTGGGGGCAAAAGCCAAAAGTGCCAGCATAAGGCAGGAGTGCCGCAAAGCCCGAAATGTCCGCCGCCATATCATGGGATTTATACCTTTTCGGCACTGACATTCATCAGGGAATGTTCGGCTTTGACATTATATTTATAAATTTTGTAAAGAAAGAATATGCCAATCGGAATAAACACCAAGGCATAAATCCAGAAAATATCAATCACGCGGACTGCTCCGGCAGTGCTTTCATGTTCCAGCAAAAACTTCGGCGCCATCAGCATAACGGATGTCAGCAGCCGTCCGGTCATCATATTGACCGAAGAAGAAAGCGAACGTATTTTGGGGTTGATAAGCCGGTGCAGGCGGCTGATATGCGAGATGGTAAACATCAGCTGCAGGCCGATGCAAACACAAAGGAAGATAATAAACATCAGGCATTCCAACGGGGTAATAAAACCGGATTGCATAAGCGCAAAGGAAAGGGAACAGCCGATGATTTCCATTACGAAAGACGTAAGCCCGAGCCGGTACAGGGAAACGTATTTTGCCACGCCCGCCGCGAAATAGCTGAAAGATGAACGGATGACATTGTTTATAAAGATGACCACGCCCATAACTTTAATAAAATCAAGCCAGTTTAAGCTCAAAAGGTAATTCCAAGCCGCCTCGCCGAAAACGCGGGCATCCCAGCCGATACTATCTGCCAAATCAGTCAGGGAAACCGACGGATCAATCCCTGAACTTTTCATTAACGGCTGGAAACTCCAAAAGAAAAAGTGTGACACGCCGACCATAAAGCCGGAAAAAAGGACAAGGTAGCAATATTTGCGCGATTTTAAGATGTAACGTACGGCGACCCAGAATTTTTTTAGCCGTTCTTTAAAGCTGCTAACGGCATTTTTCACCGGGCGGTGCGCATTCGGCAGGCATGAAAGCAGCAGGATGGCCGTTGAATAAATCACAAATTCGGCAATCAGCAAAACATGCGACCCCAGCTTTTCATATAAGCCGGCACCGAGCAATGCGGCGATTCCCGTGCCGATGTACATCGCAGCGTTAAAGTTGGAATATGCTTTGACCATTTTCGCTTCTTCATTGTTCTTTTTCAAAATATCATAAATAAACGAAGAGGAAACCGAATCAAAACACGCCTTGGAACATGCATACAAAAATTCGCCGATAAGGATAATTTCAAATCCGCGAAAGAATATCCATAAAAACAACCGTCCCAAAAACAATGCATATGCCGTAATCAAAATATACTTGCGTGGGAAAATGTCTCCCAGATAGCCGGCCGGGATTTCAAATAAAAAGGCAAAAAAGACAATCAGCCCCTGGATGAGATAAAAATCGCCGACCGTCAGCCCGTTTTCCTGATAAAAAAACAGTAACACCGGCAACAAAAACAATTGAGAACGCAAAAAAGCCGCAATATTATACAGGCTCAACGGGACAAAAGATAAATATTTACTCATCAGACGCACTTTCGCTTAATTATGGCTCCGGCTGGCACCGGAAAAACTTTTCAAGAAATAACATAGAATAACTGGTCTTATTTGTCTTGTGTTATTTTTCAGCTGTTATAATATATCAAAGAAGTTAATAACTTTTTAAGCGGCACCCGGCAAAACTGGGAGCAGCTTGACGGACTAAGGGACTATCGGATGGAAAAAGGAAAATATTCGGAGGAAGACAAAAAATTTATGTATATAACCGGCAAATCTTTGAATGCGTCGCGCATGGAAGAGCTGTTAAATTTCATCAGGCTGAGCGGTTTTAAAAAAATAGGCATCGCCAATTGTTTTTCCGTTAACAAAATTGCGGAAAAGCTGAAAGAAATGCTGGTTCTCCAAGGGCTGGACGTGTATATGGTCAACTGCAAAGAGTCCGGCCTCATGGCTGCGGATATATCGCCGGAATTGCAAGGTGCTTCATGCGATCCGATGGCGCAGGCGCAATATTTGAATGAAGCCGAAACCGATTTGAATATCAACTTCGGGCTTTGCCTGGGGCACGGGCTGTTGTTTCAAAAATATTCGGCGGCTCCGGTAACCACATTGCTGGTAAAAGATCCGCGCCACAAGCATAACATAATGGAAAATTTTGTTTAAGAGATGAAAAAAAAACGGATTATCGTCATAGCTGTTTTGATTTTTGCGATTGCCGCAGGCATCCTTTTCCGGATTTGCGGCGCGCGGCACTTTTTAAGCATTGCCGCCATCATGAAAGATGAAAAGCCGTATTTGAAAGAATGGATTGAATATCACCGTCTGCAGGGTGTGGAGCATTTTTACCTGTGTGATAACGGCAGCACGGACGGGACAAAAGAGTATTTGCAGCCGTATGTCCGGACAGGCCTGATAACCTATATTGATTTTCCGGGCACCAACCGCCAACTGCCTTGCTATGAACACATTACCAAAAATTACGGCAAAGAAACAAAATGGCTGGCTTTTCTTGATTTGGATGAATTTTTAGTGCCGATGCAAAATAATGATATGCAGGAATTTTTGGCCGGCTTTGGCGATGTGGACGAAGTAAGCCTGCACTGGATGAATTATGGCAGCAACGGCATTTTTTCCCGTGCCTCTGGGTTGGTAACGGAAGCTTTTACGGCACACGCGCGCTTTTTAAACCACACGGTTAAGTCAATCGTTCGCCCGGAGGCGGTCAAAGATTTTTCTTCTTTCGGCGCCAATCATTATATTCCGGTAAAAGGCTTGAGTGTTAATGAATACCATAAGCCTGTCTCTTATATGTTGAATTTTAATATTTCGGGCGACAAAGCACGGGTCAACCATTACATAACCAAATCGTTTGCCGAGTTTGTCAACAAAAAGCGTCGCGGCCATCCGGAAGGGACACCGATAAATTACGGCTATTACTTTTTCCACAATGAAAATGATATAAAAAATGACGCCTCCATGCAGCGTTTTTTGCCGGAATTGCGCCGCCGTATGCGGCAAAGCCCTCTGCCTGATGTGGATATACCGAAACAAGAAGGCCTGCCGGAAACATTCTCCGAGTTTTACTTCACGCCGGAAGAAGCCACGCAGATTTTGGGACGCCCGGTGACGTCACCCATGAGTTACGGCGAGGTAGAAAAAGACTATCGGAAAAACACCCCGCCGTCATACCTGCCAAAATCAGATAAATAAGCGGAAAAACAATGATAAAGTTAGAAAACATAACAGTTCAGATTGCCTCAAAGATATTGCTGGAAAATGCTTCGGCACAAATTGACGACGGTCAAAAGGTTGGCGTTGTCGGCACCAACGGTTGCGGCAAAACGACATTATTTAAAGTCTTAAAAGGCGAACACGACGTCAATTCCGGCGAAGTCTTCTGTTCGCCAAATCGTGTACAGGCGTTTGTGGAACAAGAAATAAAAACAGAGGACATGGAACTGCCGATTTTAAAATATGTTTTGGGAAAAGACAGGCGCCTTGCAGAATTGCGAGCCAAAGAAAAAACGGCCACGCCAGAAGAACTTCCGGAAATTATGGAAAGGCTGTGGCTGATGGAGGCGGATTCGGCAGAAGCCAGAACGGCAGAAATTTTGGTAGGGCTCGGCTTTAATCAGGAAGATTTGTCCCGCCCGGTCAAAGATTTTTCCGGCGGTTGGCAAATGCGGTTGAATTTGGCCGGAGCATTGTTTCAACAGTCGGATATCCTGTTTTTGGATGAACCGACCAACCATTTGGACTTAGAGGCAATTGTCTGGCTGGAAAATTATCTGCGCAAGTATCGCGGCACCGTCCTGCTTATCAGCCACGACCGGGATTTTTTGAACAATGTATGCGAAGCGGTTATCCATTTTGAGGGCGGCAAGCTGGTACGTTACGGCGGCAATTATGACAGCTTTGCGCGCCAATATGCCCAAAAGATAGAATTGGCGGGCAAGCAGATAAAAAAGCAGAACGAGCGCCGGGCGCATTTGCAGGCGTATATAGACCGTTTCCGATATAAAGCCTCCAAAGCCAGGCAGGCGCAAAGCCGCATAAAAATGTTGGAAAAAATGGCGGATATTGATGAGGTTGCCCGCGACAAAGAGAGTATCTTTGTTTTTCCGGAAATTAAACCGTTGCCGTCGCCGCTGATAACTTTGGAAAACGCCGCCGTGGGATATAACGGCACGCCGGTATTGAAAAAATTGTCCTTTTACATCAATCAGGATGACCGCATTGCCCTGCTGGGCAAAAACGGCAACGGCAAATCCACGCTGGTCAAATTATTGTCCGGCCATCTGCCGCTTTTAGACGGCACGATGAAAAAGTCAGGCAAGTTGAAAATCGGCTATTTTAACCAAAATCAAACCGAAGAACTCCCGTTGGAACAAACGCCGGCGGAATATATGCAGGCGTTACAGCCGGAGAAGCCGGAACGCCTGGTACGCGCGCAGCTGGGGCAGTTCGGATTGGAACAGGAAAAAGCCGTAACCCTTATCCGCGATTTATCCGGCGGCGAAAAGACCCGTCTGCTGTTTGCCCGTATTTCTATGGAGGCGCCGGAATTATTGATTTTTGATGAACCGACCAATCATTTGGACATGGCCGGGCGCGAGGCGCTGGCAGACGCTGTAAATGCCTACCGTGGTGCCGTCATATTAATTTCGCATGATTTTCATTTGTTGGAAAGCGTTGCCGATAATTTATGGCTGGTTCATAACCATTCTTGCATGCCCTTTGACGGTGATTTGAATGACTATCGCAATTTTCTGTTGGAAAAGGATAAAAAAGCTTCCGTTAAAGAGAAAACGTTGCCTGTGAATAAAATGGAACCAAAAGCACCGTCTTCAGCCAGAAACGCCAAAGACAGCCGCAAGGACAGGGCGGCATTGCGTGAAATAGAACAAAAGCTCTCCTGCCTGGAAAAACAAAAAGAAGGATTGCTGCAAAAATTTACAACGGCCGGTGGTAATGAAATCTCAACCTTGCAAATAGAATTACATCGGCTGGAGCAAGAGATTGCCGGTACGGAGGAGCAATGGCTCACTTTAAGCGAAAAATTGTGATATGTACAAAAGTATTGACAAAATGGTGGAAATATATAAAATATACCCCGTAAATAATAAATTATTGTATAACTAAAAAAATAAATTATGAAAAAATTATTATCTTGGAGAATGGAACAGGTGTTTCAAGGCTCCGCTTGGAAAAAATTAAGTTTTATGGAATGGGTGGCTTATGTCTGCGGAACAGCGGTATTTGTTGTAAGCTATGTTTCGTTTGCTGAACTACGGCCCTTTTGCCTGGTAGCAATATTCATTATCACAATGGCTCTGCTGCTGGAAGTCGGTGCTGCCGATGATTATCGCAAAGTCATTATCGGCGGAAAAAAATACAAGATGTACGTATACAAAACCGGCCTGTTGTCTCCGGCTTATCAAATTGCTTTGAAGAGCAGGAGCGATATGATATTTTTGGAAGCTGACGGCTATGAAAATGAACTTTTTGCGCCGGAAGAAAAACAATTCATTTACCGCCCGGCAAATCAAAACGAATGGTTTTTATACGACGGTACAAGCCAATATCACCGCTATTTAGGCATAAGAGTGTCCGAAACTGTTTTTATCTCCGATTCGGAAGAGGAAAACAAAACGGTTTTGCGTATCTTAAACGGCTCGCAGTTCATAGCAAAAACCGTAGATTGCTTTACCTTTGAGGTATTTGTCCCCGCTGAAGGGAAGGCAATTGCGGATAAAGATGTCCGGTATCTGGTAACTTCTGTTGCCGGAGAATACAGCGTATATGCTTTGACGTCTGCGCCAGGAGAAAATCCGGTTCTAGAAGAACGGCAGCCTGCCGTCATTATGTGCCGGCAGAATAAAATAAACGTCAGCGTTTTAATTCTGCGGGATGGAAAATATGAGATATATTATCAGACGGAAAGTTTTATTCCTTGTATCAACGGCCACATTGTCGAGATTGATACGGGCGTCCCGATGCATGGGCGTATTTTACGCCTTAATCCTGAAACGATGACGTTGGAAAAACTGTTAGAAGGGCATATTAGCAGTATCGGTTTTCAGGACGGCAGTGTCATATGCGAAAACCAAAAGTTTTATTTATAAAATTAAAGAAAGAGCCTCTGATTTCAGAGGCTCTTTCTTTTGTTCAAACGGAATGTCCGGCTATTTAGATTTTATTTCAAGCTGTTGAGCTTATTTTGTAAGTCCTCATAGCTTCGCCCGTAAAAAGGCTCGCCGTTAATCAAAAGCATCGGCACGCCGTTAATGCCGAGCACCTGCGACAGGGAGTCTATTTCCTGAATGCCGCGGCGGATTTCTTTTTCTTCAATCATTTTTTTGATTTCATCTACATTCAAACCCTCATCAGCTAAAATCTGATTGATGCTTTCTTCGTTGAGTTCCGGCAAAGTCATCATGCCGTCAAAGACTTCCGCAAATTTGCCTTTTTCAAAAGCTGCCAACGATACTTTTGCCGCATAAGGCGAATGCTCGCTCATAAAATAAAGCGGATGGAAGACGAATTTGACATCTGGATTGTCTTTCATCAGGCGGCTCATAATCGGAGCCAGCGCTTTGCAATGCCCGCAGGCAAAATCAAAAAATTCCACCACGGAAACTTTGGCGTCTTTGGGACCGACATACGGCGCTATGTCGCCGTTGCTCATTTCATCCCAATGATCAATAAATTTTTGGTTGGGATTATCTTGTGCTGCAGTTTCTTCTCCTGTTTGATTTTCTGTTGCGGCGTTGCCTTCTGCCTGGGCAGCCGTTGTTATAGCTTGCTTAAATTCATCGGTATCGGACAAGATTTTCATAACTGTTGCTGCATTGTTGCTGATAAAGTTTTCTAGAATATAGGGGTTATTTTCCAGAAAATATTTAATTTTTTCGTTTAATTCTTCATCGCCGATGGAAGAAAAGCTGCGCACCACCGTCCCAAAGTTATCATTTTTTGAAACAGCTTCCAAAACAGCTTGCGGATGGTTATCTATATACAAGGCGATAGATTTCTCCATCTGCGCCTGCCGTTCCTGCTGTTTTTCGGGGCAATTCCCTTCCATATACAAAACGACACCTGCCCCCATGGCCGCCAAAACCAGTACGGCCAGATATTTAAGAACAATTTTCATCATTTAAAAACTCCTCAAAACACTACTAAAAGCAATTTAAAACATTCAAGGCATTATGCAAGATTTTTTTAGGAATACTCAGGTATAATTTTAAAGAATAAAAAATTCTCATGTTGTGCTGCTTTTTATCAGCCTTAACGAAAGTTTATTTTTTTTATAAGAAAAAGCCTGCCCGTTTGGGGCAGGCCGAAAGCAAAATCAACAATCAGATTATTTCAGATTATCAATTGCGTTCTGGATAGAAGCAGAATCAATCGCCGGCAGAGCCTCACCGTTAATAATCAGTGTCGGAACGCCGCGGATTTCAACTTTTTGCGACAAGCTTGCAATAGCGGAAATCTCTTTGGCTATTTCATCGCTTTCTGCCAGTTTTTTCGTTTTTTCAACGTCTAAACCGGCATCTTTAACGGCCTTTTCAACAACAGCCGTTGTAATTTGTCCGTTATGTGTAAGCAGGGCTTCGTAAACTTCAAGGAATTTGCCTTGCTTGTTTGCGGCCAAAGCCATCTTAGCCGTCGGCATAGAGCCTAAGAACGTAACCGGCTTGAAGACAACTTTGACTTTCGGATTGTTTTTGATGACTTTCATCAATTCCGGAGCCAGACGCTTGCAGTAGCCGCAGTTGAAATCAAAGAATTCAACAATGGTAATTTTTGCATCTTTCGGTCCGACAAATGGCGAACCCTCATAGCTGCTCAAATCTTTCCAGTTGGCTTTATAGAGTTCGGCAATACGCTTCTGAGCTTCTTCCTGCTCTTTCTGCTCTGCCAAAACCAAAGCTTCGCGAATCTTTGTCGGATTTTCAACAAGGTAGCTCTCAATAGCTTTGTTGATATCAGTATTGCCGGCCGTCGCCGCCGCATCCGAAGCGGAGTTCGCCCCGCCGCTGATTGTGGCGCACAGTGCAACCGAAACGACAACGCTGCAAATAACTGATACTAAAATGGTAATGATATTATCTTTTTGCATATTTCCCATCCTTAAAAAGTGTTATATAACATTTCAAAGCTAATAAAATAAAAAAATAATTGCAAGCGCAAAATAAAATATGTTGACAGGCAAATCAAGGGGTACGCCGGTATTTAACAAAAAAGGGAAAAAGATTGACGGGCGGAGAAAAAGGGATAATAATTCTTAAAGAGGGATACCGGCAATATGGCAATGCCGTGAAGAACCGCGACCGTGCCGCCGCGGAAAGCTGTTGCATATTAAAATGGAATAGGAAGGGAAGTAAAAATGTTCAATGTCAAAATTTCGCTGTTTGCCCGCACCCGCGATTTGGAACACAATATTGATAATTTGCATGATAAAATAATTGAGATGACGATGGTTTTCAAAGAAGCGGTAGATATTTACCTGAAAGAACGCCGCAGCGAAACCTACCGCCATGTCAGCAAAAAGATAAAGACGATTGAACACGATTCGGATAAGCTGCGCCGGGAGATAGAAAGCAAATTGTATGAAGAAAACCTGATACCTGATTTGCGCGGCAATATTTTAAAATTGGTAGAAAATTTGGACCGTGTCATTAATCTGTTTGACGAAGTGGCGCACAAATTTTACATTGAGCAGCCGGAAATCCCTGAAATATACCATGGCCAGCTGCGTGAATTGGTCGCCCAGGTGGCGGATTGTGCCGAAAACATGGCCATTGCTTCGCGTGCATTTTTCCGCGATTTGGTAACTTTGCGCGATTATTCGCAAAAAGTATACCTTTTGGAGCATCAGAGCGATAAGACGGCGGCCAAATTGCGCCGGCAGGTTTTTGAATCGGATATGGACTTGGCCCGCAAAATGCAAATCAATAATTTTGTGGAAGAAGTGGCGGATATTGCCGACCTTGCCGAAGACTGTATTGACGCGTTGCTGATTTTCGCGATTAAAAGGGAAATCTGATAATGTTTGAGTACCTTTTTTTTCTTTCCAGCGGTTTATTTTTAGGATGGTCATTGGGAGCCAACGATGCGTCCAATATATTCGGGACGGCCGTCGGGACAAAAATGTTGCGGTTTCGCACTGCGGCGGCCATTGCCTGCGTCTTTCTAATTTTGGGCGCCGTGGCCAGTGGGCAGAATACGGCGGAAACGCTAAACAATTTAGGCGGCGTAAATACTTTGGCCGCAGCTTTTACGGTGTCGCTGTCTTCGGCGCTGGCTGTCCTTATGATGTTAAAATCAGGCATCAGCGTTTCCATTTCGCAGGCCATCGTCGGCGGTATTATCGGTTGGAACGTCTACAATCATAAGCCGACGGATATGGACACGCTTGCTTCAATATGCGCGTCATGGATATGCTGCCCGGTCATATCGGGCGCACTGGCTGTTTTGTTGTATTTGTGCGTCCGAAACATTCTTCACCATACAAAGGTGCATATCCTGTGGCAGGATATGGCGGTGCGTGTGGGAATGATTCTGACCACGGCATTGGGCGGATTTGCCCTCGGCGCCAACAATATGGCCAACGTGGTGGGGGTTTTTATTGATTCAAATGTTTTCAGCCCGTTGAAGATAGGCAATATATATACATTAAACGGTACGCAGGTCTTGTTTTTGCTTGGTGCCGTTGCGGCGTGCATCGGCATTTTTACATATTCGCAAAAAGCGATTAAAACCGTCGGCAAAAACGTTTTATCTTGTTCGCCGACGGTTGCCTGGATTGTCATATTGTCGGAGTCGCTGGTATTGATACTCTTTTCATCGGAAACGCTGGAACGCTTTTTGCTGTCAATAAATCTGCCGCCATTGCCGGCTGTGCCGGTATCCAGCACGCAAGCGGTTATCGGGGCGATTGTGGGTATCGGGTTGGTTAAGGGCGGCAAAGGCATCAAATGGAGCCTGGTCTTAAAAGTTGTTTCCGGCTGGGTTGCTACCCCCGTCATTGCATTTGTTTTGAGCTTTATTTCGCTGTTTTTTATGGAAAACGTTTTTAAGCAGACAATATTTATGCCATAGGGGGGGCAATGTCGTATCTGAAAACTTTATACTATAAATTTCCGACATTGTTTTTCTGTGCCCATTTGGCAGCGGGATTGGTTTTTTGCCTTTATGTCGCGTGGTACACGGATACGCTCGGCGGCGATACGTTGGAACATATCCATTCGTCGTGGCTGGTATTTGCCAATTTTGTTCCGTATAAAGATTTTTTTCAGCATCATAACCCTTTGTTGTGGTATATGTTTGCACCGGTTGTCGGATGGCATGCCCGGGGGCTTGACGATAACATAATCACTTCATTGGCAGAAACGGCATCGGTTTTGGTATCGTTTTTAAACTATTTCTACCTCTATCTGATAGCTTCAAGGTTTTGTACCGGCAGGCGCGGCGGGCTGTTGGCGGCGTCATTGGCCGTAACGCCGTATATAGTCGTGTCGCTGTCGTCTTTTCGTCCCGATAATTTTATGATGGCGGCGTTCTTTGCCGGATTGTACCATTATTTTGCTTATTTAAAGCAAAAGAAGCTCTGGCAGTTGTGCTTGGCGCTGCTGTTGTTTTGGGCGTCTTTTATGTTTCTGCAAAAAATTATTTTTACATTGGCTTTGATGGGCATAATTTCCTTGTATTTATTGTATCGCCGCCAAATTCGCTGGCCGGATATGGGGTATGCGCTGCTTTTGCCGGTGTGCCTGAGTTTGCTGTTTGCGGTATATCTGTGGCAAAACGGCATCTTGGCCGTTTGGTATCATTCCAATTTCACGTTTAATTTGCACATCCCGGAGTTATTTGCCGGCCGGCGGGTCGGAATGTTGTGGCCGGAATTGAAGCTCTTGGTCTTGGGCAGTTTTCTGGCGATAATATTTTGCTGGCGCGGTTCGGAAATTTATTTTAAGATTCTGGTCATATTGTTTTTTGCCGAATTGTTGCAGCGTTTGCTGTATTTTTCCGCGTTCGCGTATTATTTTTATTTGCTGGTTTATGTGGCGGCAATTTTGTGTGCGGTCTTTCTGGAAGAAAAAATTTTCAAAAAGAAATTTGTCTTTATTTATTTACTGGTGGCTGCATTGGGATTTTGCATGTATAAGCCGGCAGTTTACAATGGCAACATCGGCAATCGGGTCGGGCGCTTTTATGAGCCGCTGAATAAAAAGATTTTACATTATATAACGCCGTGCGACTACGTCTTAAATGGTGACGGGACAATCTACAATTTATACAATCGCGACCCGCATTACTATTGGAATTTGCTGGGGCAATTGGATGTAATAGGTGCTAAGGTCGGTATTCGCCCGCTGATGGACATTAACAAAGTCATTATGGCTTACAAGCCGAAAATTATTTCTGCCGCCCCATATCGGGATAAATATGCTTCCGAGCGCGGGATAGACATATATGTCCACCGGCCGGACATGGAGTTGGTAAACAAATATTATAAGCGTTTTGACAATTCGGACGTCCTTTATATCCTAAAGCCGGAATACAGCAAATTAAAGTGTGAATATGATTACAAAAAGCGTTTTTACCGTGCGTATGACTAGAGATAAAAAAGCAGGCATGCAAAAAAGTGATTGACAAATCATAAAAGATATTTTAGTCATATTTGTCTAAAATAATGAAAGGGATAAATAATGACTGTTTTTTCGGTTATCCGGCAAAAAATAAAAGAAAGTCAGGGAAAAAGTTTTGCCTTGCTGGCGGAACGGACGGATAAGACATCTGTCGCGCCGCATGGCATAAAAGTTGCTGAAAATATTTCCCCGGAGGAAACGGCGGTATTGGTTCTTGGCGGTTTCGGCGGGCAGGGGGTGCATCTTCGCGGCTATAACGGATATTTGAAAAAGACGGACGAATTCATTAAAACGCATCCGGAGTTTCAGGGGAAGAATGTCCGGGTCTGCGTAGCCGTTTGCTATATCGGATCATATTATGATGAAAAAATAATACAGAAGTGCATGTATGATAAAAGAATGCTGGCAAAGGCCTGCACAAAAGATATAACGGATATGTATCGGGAAGAAACCTTAAACCCCGGGTATATACGAGATATTTTTAACGCAGCTTTTCTGCCGCGCATATCACGCAAGGGCGGAACGGAACGCCTGTCGGCAGAACAGGCATCGCGGAATATCCGCCGCCTGAATATTATAACGCATTGCCATGGCAGTTATGATGCGTTGTGCTTGGAACAGATGATGCTGGAAAAAATGTCTGAGTTGGGATATGCGCCGTCCGAGCAGCGCAAAGTTGTCCGCAGCCTTCTGGTTTTGAATTATGCGCCGGTTTGTGCACAGGACATGGCAAAGTCGCAGTTTATATCAATTGAAAGTGCGGCTGATGACCATAATAGGTACCAGACGGATTTTAAAGAATATTTGCAGATGAAATCTTTTGATTTCGGTCTGATTCGCATGCCGAAACAGAATGGAAATATATTAATGTGTACTAAGATAGATAAAAGCGGCATAGAGGGAAATCCACCAAAAGTCGTGATATTAAGGCCGGTAACGGGCGATGAAATTTTTAACAGACCGAAAGCAGGCAGAGAAAAAAAAGATGAGCTCAAAAAACTTGGCGAACATGAATTTTTAGGATTTAAAAAAGTGGCAAATATGAGCAATGGGGCAGTGAAAATGCAGTCTTTCGCCAACAATATTCTGAAAAACGCGGTATTAAACTCTCTGGCGCAAAATAAAGAAAAGGCAGTACCGCTTCCCCCGCTCCGTAAGCTTGCCTGCGATACGCCGGAACAATATGCCGAATTTTCCCGTGCATACCTGAAAGGCTGGCAGCTGATAATACGCTGCATTCATTCCAATCAGAAAAAATTAGCTGCATTCATCCGTTATCATCAGGCGCACAGGGTAGAACTGGGCTGACAAAAACACCTGCTGTAACTAACACAAAAAGCCTGCCGTATTTCGGAATGCGGACGGTTAAATATCCAAATCTTCGGCAAATTTAGCCCGTTCAATAATGAATTTGAATCTCTGTTCAGGATCTTTGCCCATCAGCCGTTCAACCTGGCGCCGCGTTTCAAATGCTTCGTCGCGTCCTTCTTCTGTATTGGTGGAAGGCAGCACGACACGCAGCAAAACACGGTTGTTCTTGTCCATAGTCGTTTCCTTCAGCTGTTGCGCGCTCATTTCTCCCAAACCTTTAAAACGGCTGATATCCGGTTTTTGGTTGGCTTTTGCCTTGCTGAGGATTTTATCTTTTTCTTCATCATCCAGCGCATAATAGTTTTTGCCGCCGAAAACGATTTTATACAGTGGTGGAGTCGCAATAAACAAATGCCCGTTTTCAATTAATTTCGGCATATACTGGTAAAAGAAAGTCATTAACAGCGAGGTAATATGCGCCCCGTCCACATCGGCATCGGTCATGATGATGATTTTTTCATAGCGCAGGTTTTCATCTTTATAATTATCTTTGGTGCCGCAGCCGAGCGCTTCAATCATATCTTTGATTTCCTGGTTTTGCGTAATTTTATCCAGGCTGGCGCTTGCCACGTTAAGAATTTTTCCACGCAAAGGCAGGATGGCCTGCGTCATCCGGTCGCGTCCCTGTTTCGCCGAACCGCCGGCGGAGTCGCCCTCAACAATAAATATTTCCGTATCTTCAGCCGCAGATTTGGAGCAATCGGCCAATTTGCCGGGTAGGCGCAGCTTTTTTGTTGGCGATTTTCGGTTTTGCACTTTTTCTTCTTTTCTCTTTTTGCGCAATTCTGCCCGTTCCACCACATAGTCAATCAACGCCTCGGCATTTTCTTTGTCAGAAGATAGCCAGTGGTCAAAAGAATCTTTAACGGCCTTTTCCACCAGATTTGCCGCCTTGGCCGAAGTCAGCTTGTCTTTTGTTTGCCCCTGAAATTGTGGATCGCGGATAAAAACGGAAAGCATAATCGCCGCATCACTTAAAAAATCCTCAGCTGTCACGCCCGCTGCCTTTTTGATATTGGCCATATCGGCATATTCTTTAAGGCCTTTGAGCAAAGCCGTGCGGAAACCTTGTTCATGGGTGCCGCCCTGTGGGGTAATGACCGTGTTGCAATACGAATTGCAAAACCCTTTTTCATCTTCGGGCCATGTAACAGCCCACTCCACCTTGCCTTCATCGCCGGCCAGCTCCGCCTCGCCGGAGAAAGGCATGCGGTTAATGGTAGTCCGTGCGCCGATTTGATAATTCAAAAAGTCCAGCAGCCCGTTCGGAAAGTTAAATTCCGTTTCTGCAGGAATCCCGTCGGCGTCATCTAAAAGTTCCGGGGCACATTTCCAGAAAATTCGGATTCCTTTAAATAAAAAAGCCTTGGAACGCGCCATACGGTATATTTTTGCGGGAACAAATTTGTTATCGCTGCCAAAAATCTCCTCGTCAGGCAAAAAGGTAATGCTCGTACCGCGGCGGTTGGGGGCGTTTCCGACAAAAACAAGGGGAGAGAGCGGCCGTCCGCGGGAATATTCCTGCCGGTAAAGTTTTTTGTCGCGTGCCACCTCAACCACCAGCTTTTTGGATAAGGCGTTAACGACCGAAGAGCCGACCCCGTGCAAACCGCCGGAAACTTTATAGGCATGGCCGCCAAACTTTCCGCCGGAATGCAGGGTGGTAAAAATAACTTCAAGAGCTGATTTTCCCGGATATTTCGGGTGCTCGTCAACAGGAATGCCCCGTCCGTTGTCGGTAATGGTAACCGATAAATCCGGATTGACGGAAATATCTATCTTGGTGGCATAGCCGGCTACGGCTTCATCCATGGAATTGTCCAGAATTTCGGCGACCAGATGGTGCAAAGCCTGTTCATCGGTACCGCCGATATACATGCCCGGACGGTGCCTTACCGGATCCAGCCCTTCCAACACTTCAATATCCCGCGCTGAATATTCCTCCTTGACAGCCGTTGCCGAATTTTCAAACAAATCGCTCATGTTTTCCCCTGATGTTCAGGCCTTTTGATAGCCGTTATTCTTAAAAAATCTTCCCTGAAACATACAAAATAAAAAGGATAAACACAAGCAAATTTTCCGAATATTAAACAGAAAAAGCCCGTATCGCAAAAAAAACTTTGCATAATTAAACAAAAAACTTGTATTCTGTCAAAAAACGTGTTAAATATATCTCGGATTTTAAATTTTTAAGATATTATGTCAAGAGGACCAATGTCTGCCCGCATCAATCAGATTGATGCCGCAGGGAATTTTCACGTTTTCAACGTGGAGCTGTTAAATGAGCATTGCTACGGCAAGGCGGAAGTATTCAAATTGCCGCAAACGGAGGTAACGGGGCGTTTGCAAAAAGGCGATGTCGTTACCTACTATTATGCTGAAGATTTTGCCGGAAGCGCAATAGGTGAAGATGGCAAAATTTTTTGGCCGCGTGAGAGCCGGGGTGAAGAAAGGGTTGTTCTCCTGTTCAAATGCGCATCAGATGAGGAAAATTTTCCCCGGCCCGAAGAGAGGGTTCTCTGGTTGGATAAGGGGGAAAGGCTGTTGACGCTGGATCATCTGCCTCGTCTGGTCGAGATTTTGCTGGAAGTTTCTCCTTATTACGACAGGCGCCGTTCCGCAGTTGAAAAGTCTTTGGACGTATTGGAATTATCGCAGGATCCGGAAACGATTGATGCGCTGTTTTCCATTCGTCCGGAAAAGCTGGATGTACTGCTTGGCGGCAAGGATATGCTGTTTGCCGTGCAAATTGCCGATGCTCTGTTGTATCTCGCATCGCTCGGTGCCGATTTTGAACATCCGCGCCGCCGCGAGCTGAGACAGATTCTGTCATTGGCCGTTTTTCACGGCACATCGGAAAAAGCGGTAAGGGAATACATTGATTCTTATTACCGCGAGCTGTCTTGATAGCGGCAAAGAACAGTTAAAGAAAAGCTTTCCTTCTTTCAAAGAGGGGAAGCTTTTTCTTTTTGGGGGAAGGGTAACCGGAGGATGGCTGCAAACGGGCATTTTTTTGCCGAAAAAACAAAAAAAACTCTTGCAAAATAAATATTTTAACATTATAAAAACAACGAAACGGCAATCACGCCGTTTTTTAATTCACACGCAGGCAGGCGTCGGCATATTTGGCTTACGGGCAAAAGATGCCTCACGCTCCGGTGCTTAAGAGATTAAGCCGAGGTCCTGCGGAGGTTTAACCGGAAAATAAGGAAAAATAAAATATGACACTTCCTACTTTTACATTGCGTCAGCTTGTTGAAGCCGGCGTACATTTCGGACACCACGCCCGTCGTTGGAATCCGCAAATGGCTCCGTATATATATGGCAAAAAAGATAACGTTCACATCATTGATTTGCAAAAGACTTACCCGATGCTCTATACGGCCTTGTCCGTAGCCCGCGACGTGGCAGCCAAGGGCGGCAAAGTTTTATTTGTTGCCACCAAGCGCCAGGCGCAGGACATTGTTAAGGAAAGTGCGGAAAGATGTGGGCAGTATTATGTTAACTATCGTTGGCTCGGCGGTATGCTGACCAACTGGAAAACGGTTAACAAATCCATCAACCGTCTCGTTAAATTAAACGAAATGGAAGAAAAGAATGCCTATGACGGCTATACCAAAAAAGAAATGCAGAATATCAAGAAAGAACAGCACAAATTGGCTCTTTCTCTGGACGGCATCAAAAATATGGGCGGTCAGCCGGACTTGTTGTTTGTGATTGACACGCCGAAAGAAGCATTGGCGATTAAAGAAGCCAAAAAGCTTGGTATTCCCGTAATCGGCATTACGGACACAAATGCCAACCCGAACGACGTGGATTATCCGGTTCCGGGCAATGACGATGCGATTCGCGCCATTCAGATGTATTGTGAATTGATTTCATCTGCCATTCTGGATGGTATGCAGGCAGAGGTTGCCGCTCAGGGCGTCAAAGTTGACGAAGCGGTTAATGCTGCGGCAAACGAGGCATTTGCCGAAAATAAAGAAGTGGAAAACGCTTAAAATTAAACAGGCGTTTCAGCAAAAAGGGAGGCAGCCGCGCGCTGCCCCCGGGTTTTTGTTTTTTTAGAATATCAGACAAGGGGAATAGTAATGGCAGAAATTACCGCAAGCATGGTAAAAAGTTTAAGAGAAACCTCCGGTGCCGGTATGTTGGATTGTAAAAAGGCTCTGGTAGAAACAAATGGCAATATGGAAGAAGCGATAGACTGGCTTCGCAAAAAAGGTTTGGCCTCTGCTGCCAAAAAAGCCGGGCGTATTGCGGCAGAAGGGCTGGTTTCCGTTTGTGTTGAAGGCAATGCCGGCGCTGTTGTGGAAGTTAATTCCGAAACGGACTTTGTTGCCAAAAATGAAATCTTTCAAAATTATGTGGAAAACGCTGCCAAGGCCGCTTTGGCTGTTAAAGGCGATTTAGATGCGTTGAAATCTTATGTATGTCCGGAAACCGGCAAAGAAATGGGCACGATTTTAACCGATATGATTGCTAAAATCGGCGAAAATATGAATCTGCGCCGTGCGGCATATCTGGGCGTGGACAACGGCGTCATCTGTTCTTATATTCATAACAGCGTCCGCAGCAATTTGGGCAAGATTGGCGTGTTGGTTGCGGTTGAAGGTACTGCCGATAAAGCCAAAATGCAGGAACTGGGCAAGCATATTGCGATGCACATTGCCGCCACCAACCCGATTGCGATGACGATTGCCGAAGTTCCGGCATCCGCCGTTGAGCATGAAAAGTCCATTTTCAGCGAACAGGCTCTGGCTTCCGGCAAACCGGCAAATATCGTTGAAAAAATGGTAGAAGGCCGCATCCGCAAATACTATGAAGAAGTTGTTTTGGAAGAACAGGCTTACATTATGGATCCGGATAAGAAGGTGAAAAATGTTGTTGCCGACTTTGCCAAAGAAAATAACACCGAAATTAAGCTCGGCGGTTTTGTATGCTTCAAGCTGGGTGAAGGCCTGCAGAAGAAAGAAGAAGATTTTGCTGCCGAAGTGGCTGCACAGTTGGGCAAATCCGCTTAAATACGGTAATCGGCAAAAGATTCTTCATAAATATTTAAGAAAAAGCAATCCGCCGGTTGTTAGCCGGCGGGTTCCTTTTTTTACTTGTAAAAGTAAAGTTCAATTGTTTTCTGAGTATCAGGCAGTTTGAAAAGTCCTGTGCAAAGTTCTATATCAAATTTACAAATGGTTGCTTCAATTTCCTGTTCTGACAGAGGAAACCAGCACAAGCAATCACCATCTTTTGCAAATTTGCAGGTCTTAACGTTTGGGTTACCCAGCAACTTACCATATTTGCATACTCCTGGACATCCTGTTTCATTTTTGTTTTTTAGCCGAGAGTTTTCTGACTCAGTGCAACCATTAATTTTAAATATATTCCCTTCAGAATCAATATCAACAGAAATAAAATATGGATTCGAATCGTCCTCAAAATATACTTTCTCCGCAATAAGTGCAATTTTACAGACAGTCACTTCGCCGGAATCATCTGGTTGGTAGATGGCTTTATTTCCAAAGACGATTTTCTTTACCCTATACTGTTTCAGACAATAAGGAGAACAAAGCAATTCCACATCTTGCCGCTTGACACTTTCCACACAGGCATTGAATATCTTTCGCAGTATTTGACATTTTTGTTCGTCCGTCAACTCTTTGGCGCAATATGCAGCATCCAGTTCTGCGGCCGAGAGCGGGCGGCAAAGATATTGTATGCCGTATTTAGAATCTTGCCAAAGATGTGCCGGTGCAACATCTGTAACGGCAAATTGTTCTTCCAAAGACCCAAAACAACTTGCGAACTGCGAAAGATCATAATTGCAGGTACGGAAGATGATTCCGTCATCGGTAATGAGAGTGTAATATCTTTCAAACGGTACATTCCACACTTCCCACACTTTTTGTTGATTAGGTGCGAGTTCCCACAAAGATGCACTCTGATATTCATGTCTTCCCCTTGCTTTATTCCAGATATAAACCGGCATCCCATTGGAGCTGCCGATTTTGGTAACGGTTCCGGCCAGAGTGGCTTTTGCAAGATTTTTCTTACACTCCGCAATCAATGCATCAGAAGAAGATGTTTGCAGGGAAGATACTCTCTCTCTCAGACTTTCCCAAAAATTCCAAGATTTTTTCAGCGTTTTCATTTTCATAATAATAAAATTTGCGAAACAAAACCATTCAGGTTTTATTTCAATTAAACATAAATTAACCTCTCTAATAATTTTTTTGAATAATATAAGTTTTCTAGCTAAAAAGTATCTTATTGGAGTAATTTTGTCAAGTTTTTTGCAAAAAAAATCCCTCGGCTGTGGCCGGGGGACTTTTTTGCTTTCAGCGTTTTTCTGAAGCCAGGGTGCGAAGCTTTGCCGTGAACGCTGGCAGGGTTTGACTGATTTTACCCAAAATAACCGTATCAAAATAACGATAGTTTTGAGGCGGTGTCAGATTTAGAGCAACGGTTTCTGCTCCGTTTAGTTTTGCTTCTTGAACAAAAACGGATGCCGGCGGAATTTCTCCCGACGTTCCCGCCGCAATGAACAAATCGGCATTTCTTAAGAGCTGTTTAATTTGCCGTTCACAAAAAACAGGTTCATTAAACAAAACAATATTGGGGCGGACAACGCCTGTTCGTCCGCATGCCGGGCAGGGCGTATCTGCTGCGATATCCTCCCATGTTTCCCAAACCGTATCGCAATCCTGGCAGCGAACCTGATTGATTTGCCCATGGATATGAAAGATATCGCCACTCTGTGCCCGTTCGTGCAGGGTATCCAGATTTTGCGTAATAATAGACACCTCGCCCGGATACGATTTTTGCAGTTCGGTCAAAGCAATATGTGCGGTATTGGGGTTTGCGCCGGCCATTTCCCGCCGCAACCGGTTGTAAAAATCCAGCAGGTTATCCCGGTTATCGTCCAAAGCCGCATGGGATGCTATATCCTCAATCTTGCAGCCATTCCACAGCCCGCCGTTGCCGCGAAAAGTGGCAAGCCCGGATTCGGCAGAAAAGCCCGCTCCGGTCAAAAAAACGATGTGATGATAAATTTTTGCCATAAGATGTGATTTTTTTTATGAGGTTCGGTCCTTGGCCTAATCCTGCGTTGCAAAATTATAAAAAAATAATGGAACAGATAAATACTCAGACAATGAAAATATACAAAATTATGCCGTCTTGTCAACCCGTCGGTCTGAATATTTCGGGGTTATTTGCCTGTAAAATTTGACATCTTTTTTTTAAGGCTTAAACTTTCCGTCGCTAAACAAAATAAAAAAGAGGGCAAGAAAAATGTTATTTGCAAAAGCAGCAATTTTGGGTATCGGCTTAATCGGTTCGTCATTAGCCAGAAATTTAAAGCAAAACGGCGATGTGGGGGAATTATCCGTGTACGATTCGGATGAGGGGCATCTTGCCGAAGCGCGCCGCCTCGGATTGGCGGATGTATATGAAAATACGCCGGAAGCCGCCGTAAAAGATGCGGATATCATCATTTTTGCTACGCCTGTTTGCGCGTTTGGCGCATTGGCGCGGCAAATAGCCCCGTATGTCAAAAGAGGCGTTATTATTACGGATGTCGGCTCGGTCAAACAATACAGCTTGCGGGAGATGGAAAAATATCTGGACAAATCGCACGGGCAAGTTGTTGTCGGCGGCCATCCGGTTGCCGGAACGGAAAAATCCGGCCCCGAAAACGGGTTTGCGTCGCTGTTCAAAGGGCGTTGGTGCATATTGACACCGGATGAAAATTCCACTCCGGAAGCCGTTAGCCTGATTACAAAAATGTGGGAGCGTTGCGGTATGAAAGTGGATACCATGGATGCGGCACATCATGATAAAGTCATGGCGGCCGTATCGCACCTGCCGCAGCTGATTGCCTATTCCATTGTGGGGACGGTGGCCGATTTGGAAGGTTACGAACACAAAGAAATCATCAAATATTCCGCGGGCGGCTTTCGCGATTTTACCCGTATTGCCGGTTCAGACCCGACCATGTGGCGCGATATTTTCTTAACCAACAAGCAGACTGTTCTGGAGTTGATACAGCGTTTTGTAGAAGACCTTATTGCGCTGGAGCGTAACATTCGCTGGGACGAGGGGGACAAGCTTTTTAATCTGTTTAAACGTACGCAAAAAATCCGCAAAGACGTTATAGAGGCTCGCCAAGACCAGCCGGAACATGAAAAACGCATATTGGAAGAATTGCAAAATAAAACTAAAATTTAGAGCTCCGCCGCTGCGCGGCCGTGAAAAATATTGACAACCGAAAATAATACACTAAATTAAACGCAATGGTAAAATCTATGAGGAGATAGGGTAATGACTAAAAGGTTTTTAGGTGCGGCAATGGGCGCTTTGCTGCTTGCCGGCTGTGCGGATAACATCAATTCTGATTACTATTCCGTCAACCAGACGGGCAAAGTATCAACAGTTTCCCAGTGTACGGTATTGAGCGTCCGCGCCGTTAATGTCAACACGGATTCTGGTGCCGGCACGCTGATTGGCGGTTTGGCAGGCGGTGTTGCCGGGTCAACGATTGGCGGTGACAGCACGGCGCATGCGCTGGGTGCGGTCGGCGGTGCGCTGCTGGGCGGTTTGGCCGGGAGCGCAGTGGAAAAAGGCGTTAACTCGCAGACCGGTTTGGAATATATCGTCAAGCTGGATAACGGCCAGGTCATCAGCGTAACCCAGGGGACGGGGCAGGCGCTCGGCGTCGGTCAGCGTTGTTTGGTTTTGTTCGGCAGCACCACGCGCGTTATTGCACAATAGAAGATGAAAAAACGCACTATAGCCGCCATCATCGTATTGCTGGCGTTGATAGGCGGAATACTGTTGCTTGCACGCGCCAGCCGGCAACGGGAACCGCTCGTATCCGTCGTTATGTTAACGTACCGGCGGGCAAATCTTTTGCCTAAAGCGATAGAAGGGGTATTGGCGCAGGATTTTGACGATTTTGAATTTATCATCATTAACGATGGTTCTGCGGACGGAACGGATGATATTGTCAAAAAATATAGTGCGGGTGATTCGCGGATACGTTATTATAAAAACAGGCAAAACAGGGGAATATCCTACTCCCGCAACCGTGCGGCATCTTATGCGCGCGGAAAATATATTATGATAATGGACGACGATGATGAGATTTTGCCGCAGCGCATGTCAAAGCAGGTTGAATTTTTGGAAAAAAATCCCGATATTGCGGCGGTGGCCGGCCAATTGAAAGGCTTTCGGCGTATTCCGTTGCATCACGATGAAATAGCCGCCGGGCTAATCCAATATAACAACTTCGGCAATGCCAACGTAATGTATCGCCGCGATTTTGCACAAAAGAACCACATCCGTTATGATGAAAATCTGCTGGTTTCCGAAGATTGGGATTTTTGGCTGCAAATGTTGTTTGCCGGCGGCAGGCTGGCGGCTTTGCCCGATGACGTGCTGCTAAGGAATGTGGAAAGCAGAAGATACCACAAAATCGGCTATGAAGAAGCAAACGTGATAGTGCGGCGTAAAGTCGGAGAATATTTTTCCCCGCAAAATGCCGAAGCATTTTATGCAGCAGACGGGTGCGGCAAATTAAAAATGATTGCCGGGAAAAACATTTTTTCGCCTGCATTTGTTCAACAGGCGCTTGAGGTTAATTGCCGTGGGCCTCTGCCAGAAGCCCGTTGACAAACGAAGGCAGCGTGTCGCCGGCTTTCCCCATGACGTGCTTGTCAAAATAAAAGTTATTGGATGTCGGCTCCAAGTTAAATTCTATCGTATCCGCACCGTAGTATTTTGCCGTCTGGACAAAGCCGGCTGCCGGATAGACGACACCTGAAGTACCGACGGAAACAAAAAGGTCTGACGAACGCAGCAGTTTTTCCACCTTGTCCATATACAGCAGGTTTTCGCCGAAAAAAACGATATTCGGCTTCATCATGCCTGCCACTTGGCAGTTGTCGCAAACCGTTTCGGAAGTAACATCTCCCCAGGTTTCCATGATATGGCCGCAGTTCATGCATACGGCCTGATTGATTTGCCCGTGGATATGGATAACGTTTTGACTCTTGGCTTTTTCGTGCAGCGTATCAATATTTTGCGTTACAATATAAACCTCACCGGGATATTCCTGTTGCAGGCGTGTGATGGCCAGATGTCCGGCATTTGGTTTGGCGTTCCATAACTCAGGCTTCATATTATTATAAAAGTCATGGACATAGTCCGGGTTGCGGTAATAGGCTTCAATCGTAGCAACATCCTCCACCCGGTGGTGATTCCACAATCCGTTTTCGCTGCGAAACGTGGCCAATCCGGATTCGGCGGAGATTCCCGCCCCGGTCAAAAATAAAATACGCCGGTATTGTTTCTTCATGAGCTTCTCTCCTTGATATTTGCTGAAATATATGGCTCCTTAAATATATTCTTAAACAATTTAGGATAGATAAAACAGAGAAGCAACTTTTTTATGCAAAGGAGAGTAAATAATGTGTTGCAACGGAATTATCGTTCTGCTGGCGCTGTTTATCGGTTTTATGGCCATCATTTATCTGCTGTACCAGACATACTCGTATATTCGTTGCGGGTGCGGCAAATACGGCCCTTTTGTATCTTCATACGGAAAAATTAAAGAAGACATAATAGGCGAGGCTCGCCGCATTTTGCAACAATCGTCGGCACCGCTGAAAGTAACTGATTTGGGATGTGGCAGCGGAGCTTTGCTGTTGCCGCTGGCCAGAGAATTTCCGCAACACGAATTCATCGGCTATGAATGGGATATAGTACCGTTGACCATGGGCAAAATAAAGGCTGCAGGCCTGGCAAACATCAAATTTGTCAAGGGCGATTATATGAAGCAGAATTATTCCGCTATGGATTTGATTTTGTGTTATGTGTTAAAGGTAACCGGAGAGCCGCTGGGTAAAAAGCTGGCTCAGGAAATCAAACCAAGCTGTACGGTTATTTCAGAGATGTTTCCTTTAGGGCATCTGGAAGAAGTAAAGCAGATTGAATCTTCAATTTACGGCGTACCGGAAAAAATCTTTATCTATCGGAAACCGCGGCAGGAGAAAAAACAGCCTGCGGCCGCGAAAAAGAAGGCAGAGGCCAAATCAGGAGCCAAAATCGCGGATAAGGTGAAGGCCAAATCAAACACCAGGTCCGGAATGGCAAAGGGAAAAGCTTCCGGCGCCAAGGTTAAAAGCTTAAAATCAGGGAGAAATTGATATGTCAAAAAGATCATGTTTTATAGGTTTCATCGTAACACTTGCTGTGGTATTGGCATCTTTCGTGTTGCATTTTTCGCCGGTTACCGCGCCGGTCGCAAAAATATTTTATGCCATGCAAAACCCCTATATCGCCTTATCTGCAGTGATTGCGGCACTGCTGTTGTTAAAGCAAAAATATTATTGGCTGATAATGTTGGGTTGCGGGCTGTTCATCGTAGCATTGATGCAGCTGTTTCTTATTGGCGGCGCATTGATAAGCGCGGCAGCATTATACCGTGTCCTGGCCTTTTTGGTATATGCGTATCTGGTCATCTTGGCGCGCCATATGTTATAAAAAACGCCGGATATTATAAAGAAAAGCCGCCCAAACAAAAAAAAGCCCCCGCATGGGGGCTTTTTGCATATCGCCGCCGGATAAATTTCCGCGGTGCAAAAACATTTTCTGTTTACATTTAAAACAAAATATCCTAAACTCCGTTTTGCTTTAAAAACAACATTTAACGTATGGGGAATAAATTAAAATGTTAAAAAGAACTAAGATTGTAGATTTGTTGCGGTCGGAAACGACGCAGCCGCAAGTGTTGGCCAAAGGCTGGGTCAGAACCAGAAGAGATGCCAAAGATTTTTCGTTTATTGAATTAAATGACGGGTCATGCTTAAAGAATTTACAAATCATTGCTCAGAATAATCTCCCCAATTATAATGAGATAAAGAATTTGTCAACCGGCTCGTCCGTTGCCGTTTCCGGAGCTTTGGTTGAATCGCAGGGCAGCAGCCAGAAATACGAAGTCGTCGCCGACAAGATTGAGATATACAGCCTTGCGCCGGACGATTTTCCGTTGCAAAAGAAAAAGCATTCGGATGAATATCTGCGCACGATTGCCCATCTTCGTCCGCGTACCAACAAATACGGTGCGGCATTTCGCGTCCGTTCCGCATTGTCGTATGCTATCCATAAATTTTTTCAGGAACGCGGTTTCCAATATGTCCACACGCCGATTATTACCGGTTCGGACTGCGAGGGGGCCGGCGAGATGTTTCAGGTAACGACGCTGGATATGAAAAACCCGCCGCGTTTGCCGAATGGCGATATTGATTACGGGCAGGACTTTTTCGGCAAACCGGCGCATCTGACGGTATCGGGGCAATTAAACGGTGAAATGTATGCCTGCGCACTGGGAGATATTTACACTTTCGGGCCGACATTTCGTGCCGAAAATTCCAATACGCCGCGCCATGCTGCCGAATTTTGGATGATAGAGCCAGAAATGGCCTTTGCCGATATTCATGATGATATGGATTTGGCCGAAGATATGGTGCGCTACTGCGTAACGGACGTTATGGAAAGATGTGCCGACGATATAGAATTGTTTGCCAAATTTGTGGATACGTCGCTGCTGGATACCTTAAATAACATCAAAAATAACAGCTTTGCCCGCATTACCTACACCGAAGCGATAGAGATTATGCAAAAGTCCGGCAAAGATTTTGAATACAAGCCGGAATACGGTATAGATTTGCAAACCGAACACGAACGTTTTTTGGCAGAACAGCACTTTAAAAAGCCGGTTATCGTTCGCGATTATCCGAAAGAAATTAAGGCCTTTTATATGCGGATGAACGATGACAATAAAACCGTTGCCGCAATGGACGTTTTGGTGCCGCGGATAGGCGAGCTGATAGGCGGTTCGCAGCGTGAAGAGCGTTATGATCTGTTGCGGAAGCGCATTGAAGAGCTGGGAATGCATGAAGAAGATTATTCATGGTATTTGGATTCCCGCAAATACGGTTCGGTTCCACATGCCGGATTCGGATTGGGGTTTGAACGGATGATGATGTTGCTGACGGGCATTGCCAACATTCGCGACGTCATACCGTTTCCGCGCACGCCGAAGTCATTAAACTTTTAATACGGATAAAGAGGAGGTTGTATGCACAAATTTTTGATGGCAGCAGCATTTGCTTTTGCGGCAATTCCGGCCGGTGCTGAAGATATCGCCGCATTGCCGGGGCAAAGTAATGCCCCCGCGAAAGCAGCGGAAGTCATAACGCACAAAGTGGAAGTTCCGGAAATTCCGCTGCCGGCATGCAATGATAAAGGCTTGCTGTCGGCCGTCAAAAAATTTGTGGCAGATTATTATTCGGACAACCTGGATCAAAATGTCCGTTTTCGCCGGCATCGCTATTTTACGATGCGCAATCTGGATAGATTTTCGGAAGAAAACGTTGGTAATTACAAAACGGAGAAAACCCGTCCGGTTTCTGATGTTGTTGCCGACATAAAAATCAATCAGGGTGTGGCGGAATCAAACATCCGCATATGTAAAAACCAAAACCCGTATACGGCTCCGAAAAATATTTATCTGATAATTTATCCCAAAGATGGAGCCTATCGGTGCCTATTGATTAACCTGAGTGATGAACAGGGTGATTTTCCGTCTTTTACGTACAAAAAAGAGCAATAAAAGACTTGATTTTGTCAAAAAAACAATATAAATATAACCGCTGGAGCAAAAGAATAAATATCCGGACAGGGATATGCCTTGAATGCCTGAAGGGGGAACATGAGCGAACATAAAGAGTTAGTCGTTATCAATCAAAAGCCGCAGCTGCCCATGGTCGTGGAAGAGAGCGGTCTGCATGGCTATTTGGAGCAAATAAAAAAGTTTCCGGTCTTAACCGAAGAAGAAGAAAAAAAGCTGATTGACGACTTTCAAAACAAAGGGGATTTGTTGGCAGCGCAAAAGCTGATAACGTCCCATCTTCGCCTGGCGGCAAAAATAGCTTTAACCTACCGCCGGTACGGACTGCCGATGTCGGATGTTATATCCGAGGCAAATATCGGTCTGATGCAGGCCGTGAAAAAGTTTGACCGTGAAAAGAAAGTCCGCCTGGCCACTTATGCGATATGGTGGATAAAAGCGGCGATAAACGATTATATTTTGCGTTCCTGGTCTTTGGTAAAAATAGGCACGGTAGCCGCGCAAAAAAAATTGTTTTACAACCTGAGCCGGATAAAGGCGCGCTTGGGGATTTATGAAAACAAAGAGTTGGAGCCGAAGGTCGTCAAAGCCATTGCCAACGAGCTGCTGGTTGATGAAAAGGACGTTAAAGAAATGAACCGGCGCATCGGCGGCGACAGTTCGTTAAATGTCAGTATCGGCGATGATGAAGACGGCCGCGAAAAAATTGATATGGTTATAGACGGGCGTGAAAACATAGAAGGAAAACTGGCCGCCCGCCAGGAACAGGCATATAAATCAAAAATACTGGCGCAATGCCTGAAAAAGCTGGACGAACGCGAGCAGTACATCATCAAAAATCGTATGCTGACTGAAAAGCCGAGCACGCTGGATGACATCGGCGCCCGTTTTAACATCAGCCGCGAGCGTGTCCGCCAGATAGAAAAGAAAGCCTTTAACAAGCTTTCCGATGAAGTCAAAAAATCTATGGCGGCATAGATGGGAAAAAAACTCCAAAGTCAATTTCCGGAAAGCGGAGTGGATATCAGGGATGATATGATATGCCGGTTGTCAGCCGCCAAGATTGCTTCGCCGCGTTTGGAAGCCGGCATTATTTTGCAAAAAGCCGCGCCTTCATACCCAAACCTGACGGCTGAGGAAAAAGCCGCGGCATATGCCATGTTATCGCGGCGCCTGCGCCATGAGCCACTGGATAAGATTATCGGCTGTCGTGAATTTTACAAATCGGTGTTTAAGGTAAATGGAGATGTCCTGTCTCCCCGTCCGGATACGGAAATACTGGTAGAAAAAGCCTTGGCCCTGCTGCCAGAGGATAGCGAAATCCGCATTTTGGATTTGGGAACGGGCAGCGGCTGCATATTATTGTCGTTATTGGCCGAAAGAAAGCAGGCTGTCGGCGTCGGTTTGGATATATCGCCGGCAGCATTGGCGGTTGCCGCAGAAAATGCAGAGGCCTTAGGGCTCGGCGGGCGTTGCCGGTTGTTGGCCGGAAGCTGGAACGATACGTTATTTTCGCCCGGCAGTTTTGATATAATTGTTTCCAATCCGCCGTACATAGCACATGATGAAATAGAAAAGCTGGATACGGAAGTAAAAGATTTTGACCCACCGGTGGCGTTAGACGGTGGTGCCGACGGCTATGGCTGTTATCGCGAGATAGCCGCTCTGGCTCCCGTGGTTTTGAAAAAAGGCGGTTTTATCCTGTTGGAAAGCGGTGCCGGCCAGGCGGAACGCATCGCTGAAATTTTCATTCGGGGCGGATTGGAGCTGGTTGAAACGGCCAAAGATTTGGCCGGTATTAACAGATGTGTGATATTAAAAAAATAGGTTGCAAAATAAATTTTAGCAGGTAATATATACTACCGTATCGGGTACGCGGTTTTGTTTGATGGGCGTACCGTTCTTTCCTTTTTTTAATTTAATGGTAGGCGGGCTTTCGGGCTTCGTCGTGATTGTAGGATTATATGAAAAAACAAAACAACAGATTTCGTGGTAATGGTAACAACGGTTACACATTAAACTATAAATTTGACAGTGTGAGCATTGCCGGAAAAATCAGCGGTACGGCTCTGGACTTGATACGCCGTTACAATGATTTGGCAAAAGAGGCGCAAGGTAGCGGCAATTATGTAGATATGGAAATATATCGCCAGTACGCGGAACACTATCGCAAAATCGTAACGGATATTAACGAACGCCGCCAGGCGCGCCAGGAGCAGGTGCTCCATACGGAAGAAAATGCATCCGGAAGGGAAGATGTTGCAGAAACGCCTGAAGCGGAAGAAAATAACGTTTCGGCACCGATAGAGCCGGTTGCCGAAGCCAATGGCTATGTGGAAACTCTGCCGGCTTCATCGGAGCCTGTTGCGGCCAAAACTTTCCAGGTTGTAGAAATTTCTGAAGAAAAAGCTCCAGAGGCAGAAGCGCCGAAAGCCAAAAAAATTGTACGCCGTAGAACGGCCGCGCCACGTAAAAAAGCGGCAGAAGCGTAGGCCGGAAAAGTAAGACAGAAATGCCGAAAGGGAGGAAAAAGATGCCAGCAGATATTGCATTTTTAATCGTTGCTGTTGCCGTTATTGCAATAACATACAAAACTTATGTCGGATACGGAAATTACGGCTGGGGGATAAAGGTTGGTTTTCTGTTATTTTTGCTTGTTGGCTGGAGTGCGCCGTTCATGGGCTTTGCCCTGCGCCGGATGGATTTGGGCGGCTGGCTTGTGCATTTGACGGATGTCTTATATTTTTTATTCGGCTATGTCTTCTTTTTGTTTATTGTCAGCTTTATTCGCGATACCGTCTGGATGGTGGCAGATTTGGTACGCCGCGTCCCGATAAACGAAATGAAGGATGCTATTCTTCTGCAAAAGGTAAACTTATATACGCTGGCATTTGCCCTGCTGCTATGTCTGTATGGCGTATTTGAGGCCGCAAAGACACCGGCCGTTAAAACCTATGATATTTCTTCGCCGAAAATTAAAGAAGACACCAGGCTTGTCATGCTTTCGGATTTGCATATTGATGTAGACACTTCCCCGAAAACTATAGAAAAAATTGTCAATCGCGTAAAAGAATTGCGGCCGGATGCTGTTGTTATCGTCGGCGATACGGTAGATAATACGCCGGCTAAGCTGTATACCCAAATGCAGGAACTGAAAAAGCTGGAAGAGGACAGCATGGTATATATCGTACTGGGAAATCACGAATTTTATGCCGGCGCCAGAGATTGGGCTATGGCCTTTTCCGCATTAGGATTCCGTTTTTTGAACAATTATGGTGATAAAGTAGGCAATACGGGGATTTATCTTGCCGGCATTCCGGATATCAATGCGGCACAGCGGGTCAATATGCCGATAAAGACAAAAAATGCCTTGTATAAAGCAGAAAAGGACGATTTCGTTATTATGCTTTCACATACGCCGAAAATTGCGGAAGGTTTAACCTCCGAAAATGTAGATTTACAGTTATCCGGCCATACGCACGGCGGGCAGATATATCCGTTTCATTATTTTGTTAAGGCAGCAAACGACGGTATTTTGTCCGGATTTTATAATAAAAACGGCATAAAAATGTATGTCTCCCGCGGGACCAGATACTGGGGGCCGCCGATGCGTATTTTTGCGCCGGCAGAAATCACGGTGTTTAATTTAAAGGCAACATCTGAAGCAGTAGAAAAAAACACCCAAACAGAAAAAGATAATCCGGACGTTCGGGATGTACAAGCCGATAGCGAAAAGCACCAAACCGAAGAAGGAAGCAATAAATAATGGAAAATTTACTGGAAAAAGCCCGGACAATAGCTCTAAAGGCCGATGTTGCCACTGTTCCGGGCGGTGCGGTGGTGTATAGTGTCAGCTATATGCCGACTTCGGAAAATAAAGAAAAGGCATATGCATTTGTCCGCAGTCATGCCGGCGCGCAAATGCTGGATGACACGCCTTGCGGCAGAGAGCTGGCTGCTTTGGGGCTGGATGGCCGGGTGGACGAAGTCAGCGAGGAAATTACCAAAATTTGGCGCATTGCATCGTTACGTTATATAGCGGCAGCCTCCGGCAACATCAATGCCTTTGTTGACGGCGCCGATGAACGGAGCACCTTCTGCACCACCGAACTGGCGGAGATATTGCAAAACCAGAAAATTACCAGCATCAACGGACAGAATAAGTTTGCCTTTGCCAGAGATTTTAAACCGCGGCATTATTAAAAGAATTTGCGAAGCACTTAAAACAAACCCCCGCTGGCGAAGATATCATAAACGGGGGGTATGGTTCTATATTATTTTCCGCTTAGGCAAAACGGCTTAAAATACCTGTTCGCGCGTGGTGCGGAGTTCAATTTGCGGAAAATCTTCTTTCGCTTTGTTAAGGTGCCAGGCATTGCGTGCCAAAAATACTTTTTCTCCGTCATGGTCTTCGGCAATATTGGCCTGGTTGGCATCAACAAATTTTTCCAACACGGTTTTATCACTACAGAAAATCCAGCGCGCCGTATAATATTGCGTCGGCTCAAATGCAACCGGGATATTAAATTCGGTGCGTATGCGGTCGGCCATAACTTCAAATTGCAACACGCCGACAACGCCAACAATCCACTCCGAACCGATAATCGGCTTAAAAACGCTGGCACCGCCTTCTTCGGCAATTTGCTGCAAAGCGTTGCCGAGGTGTTTTGATTTAAGCGGATCAAGCGCCCGCACGGATTTTAACAGTTCCGGCGCAAAGCTGGGGATGCCCGTAAAATGCAATTTTTCCCCTTCGCTCAGCGTATCTCCGATTCTGAGCTGCCCGTGGTTTGGTATGCCGATAATGTCGCCGGCAAAAGCATCTTCTGCCAGTTCTCGTTCCTGTGCCAAAAACATAACCGGAGTCGGAATTTTAACCGGTTTGCCTGTGCGCACCTGCAACAGTGACATTCCCCTTTTGAAATGTCCGGAACAAATACGCATAAAAGCAATCCGGTCGCGATGTTTCGGGTCCATGTTTGCCTGGATTTTAAAAATAAACCCGGTAACTTTCTTCTCATCGGCATTGACGATTCGTTCTGCCGCCGGCTGTGGGCGCGGGGCAGGGGCAAGCGTATGCAGCCCTTCCAAGACTTCTTTAACGCCAAAGTTATTTATGGCGCTGCCGAAAAACACCGGCGTCAATGCCCCCGCCAGATAAAGTTCCATGTCAAAAGGTTGGCATAGTTCTTTAATCATGGTAACATCTTCCCTGAGTTTTGCCACGGCATGCGCCGGCAGAAGCGTATCCAGTTTCGGGTCGTCCAAGCCTTTGCAGGTTTCAATCACGCTGTTGAGCTGCCCTTTGTTGCCGGTTTTGTTCATCAGGATAAGCTGGTCGTTCAGTAGGTCATAGCAGCCGAGAAAGTCTTTGCCGCTGCCGATTGGCCAGCTGGCCGGGCAGACGTCAAGCGCCAGCGTTTTCTCAATATCATCAAGCAGCAAAAACGGATCCAGCCCTTCACGGTCCATTTTGTTGATAAAAGTAATAATCGGAATGTTTCTGAGGCGGCAGACCTCAAACAGCTTTTTCGTTTGTGCCTCAATGCCTTTTGCCGAGTCTATGACCATAACCGCCGAGTCTACCGCGGTCAAAACCCGGTATGTGTCCTCCGAAAAGTCTTCGTGTCCAGGCGTATCCAACAGATTAAATGTCGTATCCTGATATTCAAAAGTCATCACGGACGAGGCAACGGAAATGCCTCTTTCCTGTTCCACTTTCATCCAGTCCGAGCGTGCCCGTCGGTTTTCACCGCGTGCTTTCACCGCGCCGGCCTGCTGGATGGCACCGCCGAATAGCAAAAGTTTTTCGGTCAAAGTCGTTTTACCGGCATCCGGGTGGGAAATAATGGCAAATGTTTTTCTCTTGCTGACAATGTTTTCCGGCATTTTAGTTTCAAATCCCCTGTTTATATTTAGTATTTTTGAATTGTTTTAAGTATTCGCATATTAGCAAACAAAATCCAATATGCAAGTCAAAAATACGGCTCGTATTCGGTGCTGGCGGCAATAAAAAACGGTTCGCCGGAAAAAAAGCGCAAAACGAGTGCAAAAAAAAGCTTGACTCTCACATTTTTTTTTCTAATATCAAACCAGTTTTTGATAACAAAAATAACACTCTGCGGAGTGCCGTCAGTCAGCGAGGGTTCGCACACTGGCGCAATTTTTTTTATCAATAAAGGGTGAAATAAAACAAGGAAGATAAATGTTTGATGCTTTGACCAACAAATTGAGCGGCATATTTTCCAAGCTCGGCTCGCGCGGCGTACTGGCAGAAAAGGATATAGAAGACGGACTGCGTGAGATACGCCTGGCTTTGTTGGAAGCTGATGTTTCGTTGCCCGTGGTCAAAGAGTTTATGGCGCGCGTCAAAGAAAAGGCTGTCGGCGAAAAGATTATCAAATCCGTCCGTCCGGACCAGCAGCTGGTTAAAATCGTTTATGATGAACTGGTAAGGCTGCTGGGTGCGGAAGATACGGAGCTGAATTTCAAAGCTGTCCCGCCCGCTGTCATTTTGATGGTCGGTTTGCAGGGGTCCGGCAAAACAACGACTTCCGCCAAAATTGCCCTGAAATTAAAAAAGAATAAACGCGTGTTAATGGCATCGCTGGACGTTTACCGCCCGGCAGCACAGGAGCAGCTGGCTCAATTGGGCAGCCAGATTGGCGTAGATGTTTTGCCGGTGGTTGCCGGTGAAAAGCCGCTGGATATTACCCGCCGCGCCCTGGCAGAAGGGAAAAAAGGCGTTTACGATGTCCTGATTTTGGATACGGCCGGCCGCCTGCAGATAGATGAAAAGCTGATGGACGAGGTCATCGCCGTCAAAAAGCTGGCCGCACCGGCTGAAACATTGCTGGTGGCAGATGCCCTGATTGGCCAGGAAGCTTGCAATGTCGCGAAAGAATTTAATGAAAAAGTCGGCATTACCGGCTTGGTTATGACTCGTATTGACGGTTCGTCCCGTGCCGGTGCCGCCCTGTCTATGAAAATGGTATCAGGTGCGCCGCTGAAATTCTTGGGAACAGGCGAAAAGCTGGAAGATATAGAAGAGTTTCATGCTGATCGTCTGGCCGGGAGAATTTTGGATAAAGGGGATGTCGTCAGCCTGGTAGAAAAAGCGGTTGAAAAGATAGATAAAGAAGAAACCGAAGCCATGGCCAAAAAAATGCTGAAAGGCAAATTTGATTTGGAAGATATGCTCAATCAGATTCGCCAGATGCAAAAGCTCGGCTCTATGAGCAGCATTATGGGGATGCTGCCGGGCATGGGCAAATACAAAGAGCAGATAGAGGCGGCCAATGCCGATTCGCTGGTTAAAAAGCAGGAGGCAATAATCTTGTCAATGACCAGGGCGGAGCGCCGCAATCCGGATATCGTCAAAGCCTCCCGCAAAAGGAGGATTGCCGCCGGTGCCGGAGTAGAAGTTCATGAGGTTAACAAGTTGCTTAAATCCTATGAGCAAATGTCAACCATGATGAAAAGAATGGGAAAAATGGGCGGATTAGGCGCTCTGGCTTCCCGTTTTGGCAAACCGAACCCGTTCGGCGGAAATCCGATGGGCGGGTTTAATCGTAAATTTCCGTTTTAATGCGGAAAAAATGAAACAAAAAATAAACTGGAAAGGAAAAAAATGACAGTTCGTATTAGACTTTCTCGCGGTGGATCAAAGAAGCATCCTTATTATCGCGTTGTAGCTGCTGATCAGAGGGCTCCTCGTGACGGCAGATTTATTGAAAAGCTGGGCGCTTACAATCCTCAGTTGCCGCAAGACCACCAGGACCGTCTGGTTCTGGACATTGAAAAAGTAAAAGCTTGGTTGTCCAAAGGGGCACAGCCGACCGAAAGGCTGCAAAAGATGTTTGCCAACCTCGGTTTGTGCGAAGCGCCGAAAATCAAGGCTCAGCCGAAGAAATCCGCTCCGAAGGCCAAAGCTTTGGAAAGAATTAAAGAAAAGGAAGAAAAGGCCAAAGCCGCCGCTGAAGCCGCAGCCGCTGCAGCTGCCGAAGCTTCCGCGGAAACGCCTGCTGAAGCCTAAGCTTTTTCTTGAATAAATAAGTTTGTGTTGCGATAGGTTGTTTGATGAGCGAAAAAAGGGTTTGTTTAGGCAAGGTTGTCGGCGTCCACGGTATCCGCGGGGAAGTGAAAATCAAGAGCTACACGGCTGTTGATAAAGATATTGCCCGTTACGGGGAGCTGGAAGACAAAGCTGAAAAGCATCATTTTTCGCTGCAAATTACCGGCCGTTCAAAAGATTTGCTCCGCGCCAAAATAAAAGGTGTGGATGACAGGACGGCAGCCGAATCCCTCATCGGGACGGAGCTGTATGCCCCGCGCGGCGTTTTGCCGGCGCTTCCCGCGGAAGAAGAATATTACGAGGCAGACCTTATCGGGTTAAAAGTCTTGGATGCCGGAAAGTCAGAAGTTGCCGAGGTCATCGGTTTTTATAACTTCGGTGCCGGGGATATTCTGGAAATCCGTTTAAAAAACGGGCGTTCCGAAATGTTGCCTTTTAACAAGGGTTATGTTCCGGAAATAAATCTGGCGGATGGATACATTATTGTGGCGTCAACCGGAATGGTATTTTTGGAAGACGAAAAGGATTCCGAAGAATGCTGAAAGCAAAAGTTCTGACTGTTTTTCCGGAAATGTTTCCCGGGTTTCTCGGTTATTCGCTAACCGGAAAAGCGTTGGAAGAGCAAAAATGGCAGCTGGAGGCCGTAAACATTCGCGATTATGCGTTTGACAGGCATAAATCCGTGGATGATACGCCATGCGGCGGCGGTGCGGGGATGATTATGCGTCCGGATGTCTTAGGCCGGGCGATAGAAGCAACCCGTACAAAAGGGCGGATAATTTATATGAGTCCGAAAGGCCGCCCGCTGACGCAAAAGCTGGTGCACGAGCTGGCGGCAGAAGAAGAGCTGATGATTATATGCGGGCGTTTTGAAGGCATAGATGAACGCATCATAGAAGCCTTCAATGTGGAAGAAATAAGCATCGGCGATTACATTTTGACCGGCGGCGAACAGGCTGCGCAGATTTTGCTGGATGCCGTAGTTAGGCTGCTCCCCGGCGTTTTGGGGAATGAGGCGTCTTTGGAAGACGAAAGTTTTGAAAATTATTTGTTGGAATATCCACAATACACCCGTCCGATTACATGGAATGACAGGGATGTTCCGGAAGTCTTGTTGTCCGGCCACCATCAAAAGATAAGCCAGTGGCGGCGGCAGCAGGCGGAAATCGCAACAAAAGAGAGGCGCCCTGACTTATTTAAGAAATATCTTGATTCTAAAAATAGTTAGGTGTATAAAGTTAAAAAATTTATTAAAAGGTAAAAGTGATGAACATTTTAGAAAATATTGAAAAAGAGCAAGTTGCCAAATTGACGGAAGGAAAAAATATTCCTGATTTCAAGGCCGGCGACACCCTGAAGGTTCATACCAAGGTTAAAGAAGGCGATCGTGAGCGTATTCAGATTTATGAAGGCGTATGCATTGCCCGCAAAAATGACGGTCTGAATTCTTCTTTTACTGTTCGCAAGATTTCTTTCGGTGAAGGCGTTGAGCGCGTATTTCCGCTGTATTCCCCGAATGTTGCGAAAATTGAAGTAACCCGTATCGGTAAAGTAAGACGGGCAAAGCTGTACTTCCTGCGTGCATTGCGCGGTCGTTCGGCTCGTATTGCCGATGATTTGTCCGCACAAACAAAGGCTAAAAACGCCGAATAAGATTTGCTCATAGGGACAAGGCCCTTTGTGCGGCAAGGAAAATGCTCTCCGCACAAAGGGTTTTTTTATATCTGGTTATCAGCAAGATAAAGGCATAAAATTTGGGCGGCAGAGCATAAAAAAAAGCTTCCGAAGATATCGGAAACTTTTTAAGCAAAAAATCAAGCGACACGCTTTGCCAACAATATAATGGCTTTGTGTGACTTGAAAATTTCTTTTTCTGCCGCAAACAGCAAAACCTCGCGTGAACCCTTAACGGCAAGTGCGCATTGTCCATCTTCTGAAAGCGAAAAACGTGAAATATAGAGTTTGATTAACTCATCATCACCGCGTTCAATAAGGGCAATTTCTGCCGGAGCGAAAAAAAAGCGAAGTGCAATAAACTGCTTTAACTCATCAAATGTAGCTGTCTGTGCTAATTTGATTTGGTCTCTTTCTATATCTGACGACATAATAAAAAATAAATAAGATAATAAATATACAAAACACGCTTATAGACTACTTAGAAGAAACCAGAGAGTCAATAATTTTTTTAGCTTCATCTGGAGCATATAGCCAATATTCGGAAGCCAAAATTTTTCGTCTTAACGGTTCATCAAAGCGATATTTAAGTATTCTGGCCGGCGAGCCGCCCACCACGGCAAAATCAGGGACATCTTTGTTGACGAAAGAATTTGCACCGACAACTGCACCGTTGCCGATAGTAACACCGCGGCGGATAACAGAATCTACGCCAATCCATACATCATTTTTGATAACGCAGGATTTTTCCGTCATATCATGGTACCCCCCCCGGTATGAGAGAAGAACAGATGTTGAAATTTCATTAAGGTCATGTTCTCCCGGGCCGATTCGAACATGGGACGCAATGCTACAATAGCGTCCGATTGTAGCCCGTGTAATATCCACATCCCGCCCGATACTGGTATAATCGCCGATTTCGCAATATTTATCAACAAAAGTTCCCGGCGCAATAAATGTATGCCTGCCACGTTTGTACTTTTTATCATGACGGCGGATTTTATCAATTAGTCTTTGGATAAAAGCTATCTTCATAACAATCTCTCCGACTATATCAAAAGATTACATCTTAATCCACTCATCCGGAACAATATCGCCGGAATATTCGGCAGCATCGGGAAGAAACCACTGCTTCGGCGCAACAACAATTTTGTCGGGGTTTGGGTTGAGCCATGCGCCCCACCAGGAAAAAGTGCTGTTTGCAATAATATTGTGCTTGCAGTTTCGCATCAGCTCCAAATCAAAATAGCCGTGCTTTTCATCATTGATGTCAACAAAAGTTTGCGGATAGGCCGTTTTAATGTTGTCACGTACCCAGTCCATATCGCTTGAAAAGATGAAAAAGGAAGGATTATCAATCCGTTCGGCAACATAATTCATGGCGTTTAAGAAATAATCTTTATCAAGATATGTAAAAGGGCTGTGCTTGTTTAGGTAATCACCGCGCCGTATATGCACCGCAATCGCCTGTGATGATTTAATCTTTTCCAGCATTTTCCGGTTGGGTTCGTCAAGAGGTTCAGACAAAGTCAAATCATGCAGCAATTTAGGACGCAGTTTTTTGAAATATTTTTCACTTTGGAATGCTCCGGCGAAAAAGACAGGCCCTTTTCGAGATAAAAGTTCCGGCTGATAACGGTTTAATTGCTTTTCTTCAACACGGTCGGTATGAAAGTACCACCATCTTTTCATATGAAATTTTTCCCGGATAAAGCGTGGAAAAAAGTTTTTGACGCGGATTTCCTTTTTCAATTGTGCCAGCTGTTCGGGCGTGGCAAATCTTTTTTCAATGTTGTACAAAGCCAAATCAAAACTGCGGTAGTGGTTTCTTTGAAAAACCGTCGTGTCAAAAAGGACATCGTCACCGACAGCAAGCCCAAAGGCATACAAAAACATCTGGTTGCCGAGCCCGCCGCCGACGCATACGATGCGCAGAGGGGTGCTCGTTGTTTCGTTGGAAGATAAATTTTCGGCCATGGCTTTGTTTCCTTTGCGGCAAGACTATACAAAATATGAAAAAGTATACAGGAAAAGTTCAGTAAATGGCAAGCGCAAGTTAGGCATATTAACAATCAAAACAAATAGCTGCTTTCCGGATACAAAAAAACCACCCACAACCGGATGGCTTTTGATGGTCGGAACGGGTGGATTCGAACCACTGACCTCTGCGACCCGAACGCAGCGTTCTACCAGGCTGAACTACGTTCCGCTCAACGACGAACATATATCTACACAAAAAAAAATGAAAAGACAAGTCTTTTTTTATATTTTTGCAAAAAAAATTGACGTTTGTTTAAAAAGCCGTATAATTGCCCCGATACAAAATAAAAAAGGAGGCTGTATGCTGTATCTGGGATGTCATTTGTCTTCGGCCGGCGGTTTTGCCGCCATGGGGAAAACGGCTTTGCGTTTAAACGCCAATACGTTTCAATTCTTTTTGCGCAATCCGCGCGGCGGCGCTGCTAAGGATATCCGGGCAGATGATGTTAGGGAGTTTATTGCCCTGGCAGAGAAAAACGGCTTTGGCAAGATACTGGCACACGCGCCGTATACGCTCAACCCGTGTTCCAAAGATGCCTCAATCCGTGAATTTGCCCGCAACGTCTTTGCCGACGACCTGAAGCGCATGGAGAATATTCCGGGAAATTTATATAACTTTCATCCCGGCTCCCATGTCGGGCAGGGGACAGCCGTTGCCATTTCTCAGATTGTGGAAATTTTGGATGAAGTTATGCCCGGGGCAGCCCATACCACGGTGTTGTTGGAAACGATGTCGGGCAAAGGCAGCGAAGTCGGCTCCACGTTTGCCGAGCTGGCGGAAATCATTTCCCGCGCCAAAATCAATGCGCCGGAAAAGCTGGGCATCTGCCTGGATACCTGCCATGTTTTTTCGGCCGGATACGACATTGTCAATAATTTGGACGGCGTCTTGGCAGAGTTTGACCGCACCATCGGCCTGAACCGGCTGCACGCCGTACATTTGAATGACAGCATGACGGAATTTGCCTCGCATAAAGACCGTCACGAGCGGCTGGGCCATGGGACAATAGGCAAAGAGGCGCTTATTCGTTTTATCAACCATCCGGCATTAAAAGGGATACCTGTCAATTTGGAAACCCCAAACGAATTGCCGGGGTACGCCGAAGAAATCGCCATTCTGCGCCAAAGCTATACACAAGATTGAGCTTCTCTGGCTTTTAATAGTTTTTATAACAATACTTCCGTAACCAGGCCGAATATGACGCCCAAAACATAAAGCAGAGCTAAAATGCGCAGATTTTCGCGACGGTTGCGGTTAACCCGATAAAGAACAAGATAGCCAAGTCCGGCGTTGCTGAGCGTTCCGGCCATCATGGTACCGAGCGATATGGCATTATCCAAATACAGCTGTGTCAGCAAAACCGAAGGGTAGCAGCTTGGAATCAAGCCGACGCCCGCTGCAATAAATTTGCTCAATAAAGGCATTCCTGTGAGCAGGGAATGAACTGTTTCCCTCCCGCCGAAGATAAAAACGGCATTGATAATCAGCGAAAAAATAAAGATAAAAATACTGATTTTTTCAGTATGGCGGAAAGCCGAGTGCCATATATTGTCATGATGCGTGCATTTGCAGTTTTCCCGTTGGCAAAAAGCCTCAATTTCCGGCTCCTTTCGCAGCTTAATAAATTTTTGTGGCAGAAAGGTATCCAGAATGACGCCGCTGATAATGGCAAAGGTCACTTTAAGGCACAAAATCTGCACGATAATGTTAACCCCGGCACCGCCTGAGATTAAAATCGGCAACATCTCGTCGGAAGTAGAAAGAAAAATCGCCAGCATTGTCCCCAGTGTGATAATGCCGGTAGCATAAAGGTTGGCGGCCGCCACCGAAAAGCCGCATTGAGGCACCAGTCCGAGCAAAGCACCGGCAATCGGCCCGTAGTGTCCTGATTTTTTGATATATGCCAATGTCTTGCCGGAAGTTTTGTGCTCCAAAAACTCCAGTGCCAGATAAGTCAGATACAGATATGGAAACAGTACCAGCGTTTCATAAAGGGATTCCACCAAAATATCCATACCGATTTTTATCATTGCCGCCTCTTGGAAAATTCATTGCAAAACTAGAAACATATCTAGCAAAGCGAATGTATTTTTGCAACAAAAAAATAAAAGGTTCCGGCTGCGGTACACATTGCGAATACAAAACTACCGCCCAAAACGCCTTGCCTTAAAGCGGGTAGGGGAAGACATAAAAAAGCGCGTGCAGAAACACGCGCTTTAGGATTTTACTTCAAGTTGGAAGGGATGCCATCGCGTATCGCCTCCAGTAAGATTCTTGCTTGCTCTTTGGTGTAGGGATGTATTATATCTATTTCATGATTCAACTCATAATTCATTTCATTTGTAAGAACTTTTTTGCCCGTCAGTATTTCAACGGTATCATCTGCATATAAAACATACGCAACCGAAAGCGAAAAATGCTCTCTGAAACCACCTACACCCAGTGCATGCAAAACGGCAACAACTTTTTTCTTTTCCATAATTGTAAGTTTTTAGGTTAAAAAATAAATAATAAAATCACATGGCAACCAATAGATTATCAATTGTTTTTTTGTCAATATTTTTTTTGAAATAAAAAGCCCGTGCATTGCTGCGATTTATGGATAATTTCATTGCCTGTCCTGAATGGCGATATATAAAAAAGAAGAGCTGTTTAAGCAGCTCTTCTTAAAATATCGGCCTATAACCGTCCTGTTTGCTCTGAAAGCATAAAGTTTGCTAATCAGGCAGCCTTTTCATCAAAGTTATACAGTTCTTCAACTGACACTTTCTTCTCTTCGGTTTTTACCTTGGACAAGACATAATCTACGACTTTTTCTTCATAGACGGAAGTCCGCAGGCGTTCCAACGCTTCCTTGTTTTTCAGGTAAAAGTCCAAAATGGCTTTGGCCTGCATGGGGTAACGCTGGGCTTCATTCATAATTGCTTTATTGATGTCTTCCTGCGTCACTTCAATTTTTTCTTCGTTTCCGACTTCTGCCAGCAACAGGCCGAGTTTGACGCGGCGTATGGCAATGTCTTTGTATTCCTTGAGCAGGTCTTCTTCTTTTTTATTCTTTTCTTCGTCGTCAAGCTGATTATTTTTCTTGGCATTTTCATACTGTTTGACAATTGCCTCATATTCCATGTCAACCAGCTTGGACGGAACATCAAACTTATAAGCCTTATCCAGAGCGTCCAGCAGAGCCCGCTTCAACTTCATTTTAGAAGCCGAGTCGTAATCTTCAGCGATTCTCTGCTTTACTTTTTCTTTCAGTTTGTCCAAGCTTTCTTCGCCCATGGATTTGGCAAATTCATCGTTGATTTCCGGCCGTTTGATTTCTCTGATTTCTTTAATCGTCGTTACAAACAAGGCTTCTTTTCCGGCCAAATCTTTAGCCTGGTAGTTTTCCGGGAAAGTCGCTTTAACGTTAACGACTTCGCCGGCTTTTTTGCCGATAAGCTGGTCTTCATAACCCGGAATAAAAGAATTGGAGCCGATTTCCAGCGGATAGGCTTCGCCTTTTCCGCCCGGGAATTCTACGCCGTCAATGGAGCCGACAAAATCAATAACGGCAACATCACCCTTGGCTGTAACCCTGTCTTCCTCAACTTTAACGGTATCGCGGCGGCTCTCGGACATATATTTCAAAGCTTTTTCAACTTCTTCTTCCGGAACGTCGGCCGTTACTTTCTCAAGCTTGATATCCGAAAAATCTTTAACGTCTATCGTCGGCATAACTTCCATGGATACTTTGAATTTAATATCCTTTCCTTCTTCAAATTTATCCATTTCCACATCTGGCGTAAAGACCGGGTGCAATTCTTTTTCTTTTAGCAGTTCATTGACGCTGTCGCGCACCATATCGTCCAAAGCCTCGCCCATTGCGCTGGCCTGATATTTCTTTTTGACCATGGCAAACGGAACCTTGCCAGCTCTGAAACCGGCCATTGATACTTTTTTGGCAATCTGATGCAGTTTCTTATCCACTTCGGCATCAAAATCCGCCGCACTGATGGTAACGTTATATTCACGGCCTAAGCCTTCTGATTTTAATTCTTTTACTTTCATTAGTTGTCTTCCTAAAAAAATAAACTTCAAACCCGCGAAATGGTGCGGACGGAGAGACTCGAACTCTCACGGCAAAGCCACCAGATCCTAAGTCTGGCGTGTCTACCAGTTTCACCACGCCCGCGGATTACCGTAACAAATTTGCTCCGAGTATATACAACATTTTTATATAATCAAGCAAAAAAATAAATATGCCGGATAATTATACGGCATAAAAAGCCCAGCAAAATTTTCAACCTGTTGCAGGGGCGCCGCCGTATCCGAATATGCCGCGGCAAAAAAACGGCAGGCTATACGCATATTCCTTTTTGAAAGTGAAAACCTTTCAAAAGGTCAGCCGTTGCCATCGCCTGTTTTCCTTCGCGTTGAATGGTTTCAATCCGGAGCGCTTTGCCGCCACGCGTTGCAATGACGAGCTCATCTTGTCCTGCCGTAATTTCGCCGGGCCGCCCCGCTGCTTCCGTAACTGAGGCGCGGTAGACCTTAAACCTTTCTCCCTGATAAATAAAATAGGTAGCAGGATAAGGGGCAAAAGCCCTGATTTTATTATACAGCGTATCTGCGTCGGCATCAAAATCAAGCAGGCATTCGGCTTTTTCCAGCTTCGGCGCGTATGTCGCCAGCGTTTCATCTTGCCGCTGCGGAACAATAGCCGATAAATTTTCCAACGTTTTGATAAGCAGCGGGGCGCCTATTACCGTCAGGCGGTCATATAAATCGCCGCCGGTCATTTGTGCGGAAATATCAACGGCTTCTTGTGCCAAAACATCTCCGGCATCTAATGCCTGCACCATCTGCATAATGGAAATGCCGCTTTGCTTGTCGCCGGCTTCAACGGCCCTTTGAATGGGGGCGGCGCCGCGCCACCTCGGCAACAGGGAAGCATGAACGTTTATACATCCGGCCGGAAACATATCCAATACCGCCTGCGGCAGTAACAAGCCGTAAGCAGCCACGATAGCTGCGTCGGCATTCAGGCCTCGCAAATAATTTTGCTCATCATCGTTTTTCAGCGTTTTCGGAGTCCTGACATCAATGCCGTGCTTTTCAGCCAACAGATGTACCGGCGATTTGTTTATCTTTTTGCCGCGGCCGCTTTCTTTCGGCGCCCGCGTATAAACGGCAGCGACGTCATGATGCCTGATAAGCGCTTCCAATACCGGAACGGCAAAATCCGGCGTTCCCATAAAAACAATTTTCATTATTCTGAAAATCCTGCCCGTTTGTAGTCAACTTTTATTTCCATTCCCTCTGCCAGGCTGTCCATGGCTTCTTGTGCCATATCCGTAGCCATAGATGCTTCGGCTCTGTCAATAACCTCTTCCAGCGCTTCGCCGGACAGCTCATCGCTGTAATTCACCGTTTCAAAAGGCGTAACAATGATAAAACTGTTGCCGGGATGCTCATAAACTTTGATTTCATCGTCTTTGGCAAGGAATAAGTCGCTGATTTCCTGCGGTGTTAACCCGGCAAAAGTTTCGTTGCGGCTGATGGGTTCGGAGCGGAATAGTTCCAGATTTCTGGCTTTGGCGGCATCGGCAAGCTGTGTGCTGTTCTCGGCATCGGCAACGATATTGTCGGCTGTTTCTTTGGCCAAAGCATCTTTCTCCTGAATTGTCCATAAGGCGATAATCTTATCGCGCACGTCTTTAATTTCCGGAAGGTGGGCATCAGTAATTCCGGTTACTTTAACCACGGCGATGCCGTTGTCAAATTCTTCCGCGGAGCTTATTTCATCTAAGCCGTAAGAAAAGACCATCTCGTTAAAATCTAAAGACGTTCCGAGGGATTTCAAAGCTTCGGGCAGTTGGGAAACCGGAGAATTTTCGCTGATACCGCTGACTTCAACAATCTCAGCACCGGTTTCTTTGGCCACTTCTGCCAAATCTTTGCCACCGTTGACGGCATCATCAATATCGGCTCTGGCCTCTCTGAGGGCATCATACAAATTTTCATCGCTTAAAATAGCCATAATCTGATCTTTCGCTTCTTCAAAAGTAGATTTTTTGGCAGGAATAATCTGTTTGACGCTGACAATCTGCCATGTATCGGCAACTTGCAGCAGTTTTGGCTGGTTAAGAGACATCTCAAACGTGTCATAAGCCAAATCATCAGCCAGCTCATCTTGTGTCACGATGCCCAAAGTCGGATTGTCTGCATTTTCGGCATGGCTTTCTGTGGCAATTTTGGCAAAATCGCCGCCGGCCTCAAGCTTTTTCAACGCATCTTCGGCGGCAGACTTGTCCATAAAGACCATTTGCAGCACTTCGCGTTTTTCCGGCTGGTCAAATTCTTTCTCGTTTTCTTTATAGTAATCGCGCACCATCTCGTCGCTGGCCGCATATTTCTTCAAGACATCTTCGTTGGAAAGAAACAGGACTTCGGCACTTCTTGTTTCCGGAATCATAAACGTTTCTGCAAAATCTTCAAAATACTGCTGAACTTCGTCATCGCTTATCTGGCGCTCAATGGAAACGTCAGCCGGCGATACCAGGACATATTTAAAAGACCGGCGCTGGTTATCCATGGCGTGTATAGCATTGCTCAAGACGGACGGGACTTTAAACGGGGAAATCATATCCGTAATTATCATTTTCCGTGCCATCAGCCTTTTGACCATGTCAACATATTCTCCCTCGCTGATGCCGGCGGAAGAGAGATAGTGCTTAAACAAATCCGGGCTGAACTGGCCGTTGAGCGGATTGGCAAATTCGGGCTGGCCGAATATAATCTGTTGGATATAGGCGCGCGGAAAGCTGATGTCGTTTTGTTTCATCGTCTGGTCCAAAACGCTCTCGTCAATGATTTGGCGCAAAACGCCTTCTGTAAGAGTGTTGCGCATATCGTCAGTCAGTTCAAAATCTTCATCGGTCAGATTCTTGAGGGCATTCATTTCTTTTTGCAGCCGGTATGAAAATTCGCTTTGCGTCGTTTTCAGGCCGTCTACGTCAACAACTGTCTGGTTTTGACTGGCGCTGCTGATGTAGCCCGTAACGCCGAAAAGAGAAATAAAGCTGACGGCAACTGCCGCAGAAATAAGCTTAAAAACCCAGCTTTCATGTGCTTTTGCTAATTTACTTATCATTTTATCCATCCAAAAATTTATTACCAGTCCCGAAAATAACGTAATCGTAGCCATTATAAAAGCCAAAAAAAAATATGCAATCTCAAACATAAATATGTTCAACATTTTTTTTATGCCGCCGCCTGCTTTTGTTCCGGCGATTTTTGCAGGCTCTGTTGTGGCATAAATAAGTGCGGGGGAATTTTTCTGTAAACAACTTTATTTTGGGCTGGAAAATAAAAATATATATGATAAAAGCAACAGAAGTTATAAGATTTGATTAAGAGGATAAAATGGTCAGAAAAACTTTAATAGCCGGAAATTGGAAGATGAACGGATTGTCCGAAGACGGCGTGGCATTGGCCAAAGGCATTGCCCAGGAAGTAAAAAAAGCCGCCAGGAAAGATTGTGAATTTTTGATTTGTCCGCCTTTCACGCTGTTGACGCAGGTAAAAAAAGCCGTCAAGGGTGCGCGTGTAATGGTTGGCGCTCAAGATTGCCATTTTGCTGAAAAAGGCGCCCACACCGGCGATATCAGCCCGCTGATGTTAAAAGATGCCGGCTGCCAATATGTAATAGTCGGTCACTCAGAACGCCGTACCAACCATTATGAAAGCGACGAGCTGGTACAAAAAAAGGCCTCGGCAGCCATTGCGGCCGGCCTCAAGGTAATAATTTGCATCGGTGAAACGGAAGCCGAACGCGATGCCGGAAAGACAATAGCTGTCTGCACGGCGCAGATTAACGGTTCCGTTCCGGAATCTTCTACGGCGCAAAATACGGTTATCGCCTATGAGCCCGTATGGGCAATCGGGACCGGGCGGACGCCGACAACGGCGGAAGTGGAAGAAGTCCACGCTTCTGTCCGCAAGGCCATAGCCAAAAAACTCGGCCGCGCCAATGCCAATAAGATGCGTATTCTGTACGGCGGCAGCATGAAGCCGGGCAATGCAAAAGAGCTGTTGGCTCTGCCTGACGTAGACGGCGGCCTTATCGGCGGTGCCAGCCTGAAGGTAGCAGATTTTATGGCAATAGCGGAAGCAGGTAAACAATAATAAGCAAAAGGAAATAAAAATGGGATCAGTATTGTTAGTTATTCATTTAATGGTAGCCATTTTGCTGGTAACGCTGATTTTGATGCAGCGCAACTCCGGCAATGCCCTGAGCGGGCTGGGCGGCGGCAATGGTGCCAACAGTTTCCTGTCGGCACGCGGCAAAGGCAACTTGCTGACCAGGACGACGGCAATTTTGGCAACAATATTTTTTATCACGTCAATTTTATTGTCGTTGTACTATAAAGGCGAAACAAGAAAGCCCGAGTCTATCACCGACGTAGCGCCTTTGGTGCAAACGGAACCGGCCGTTCCGTCAGTGCCTGATGCTGCGGCGGAAGCGCCGAAAACGCCGATTCCCGCAAAGGCTCCGGCAGCTGATGCTCCGGATGCGGCAACACCGGCGGCGGAATAACTGAAATGCCGAAAAACTCTTAAAAAATAAAGGCACCTGATAAAGGAGGTGCCTTTTTCACTGCAAAATTTAACCAAGGGGTAGAAAATGTCAGAACTAAATCCGAAAACAAAATTTATTTTTATAACCGGCGGTGTTGTTTCTTCTCTGGGCAAAGGGTTGGCCTCCGCGTCGCTGGCATCCATATTGCAATGCCGCGGTTTTAAGGTCCGGTTAAGAAAGCTTGACCCGTATCTCAATGTAGACCCCGGCACAATGAGCCCCTTCCAGCACGGGGAGGTTTATGTAACCGATGATGGTACGGAAGCGGATTTGGATCTTGGGCATTATGAACGTTTTTCGGGAGTAGCGGCAAAAAAAAGCGACAGTATCACGACCGGAAAAATCTACCAGCGCGTGATAGACAAAGAGCGCCATGGCGATTATCTCGGCTCCACCATTCAGGTTATTCCACACGTTACGAACGAGATTAAGAGTTTCATCACCGGCGATTTGAGCGATGAGGATTTTGTCTTGTGCGAAATCGGCGGCACGGTCGGCGATATAGAAGGGCAGCCGTATTTGGAAGCCATCCGCCAGCTGGCTTATGAACTGGGGCGCAATCGCACGATGTTTTTGCATTTAACCCTTTTGCCGTATATTCCGACGGCCGGCGAGTTGAAGACCAAGCCGACGCAGCATTCGGTAAAAAAATTGCAGGAATATGGTATCCAGCCGGATATGTTGCTGTGCCGCTCTCAAATGCCGATTCCGGAAAATGAGCGCCGGAAAATAGCTTTATTCTGCAATATCCGCGAAGAAAACGTAATTCAGGCGCTGGATGTCAGCAATATCTACCAGGTGCCTTTGGCTTATTCGCATGAAGGTATGGACAAAGCCGTTTGCCGGTATTTCAATTTGCCCTGCCCGGAAGCGGATTTAAGCCGTTGGGAACACATAGTTGAAACGTTAAAAGCGCCGGAAGGCGAGGTAAAGATTGCCGTGGTCGGCAAATATGTCAAGCTGCTTGAGGCATACAAATCCCTGGGCGAAGCGCTGACACACGGCGGTATCGCAAATAAATACAAAGTCCGCATCAAATGGATAGACGCGGAAGATTTGGAAAAATCGGAAGCATCGGCTTGCCTTTCCGATGTCAGCGGAATTCTCGTGCCCGGCGGATTCGGTATGCGCGGCACGGCGGGAAAAATTGCTGCCGTCAAATATGCGCGGGAAAATAATATTCCGTTTTTCGGCATTTGTTTCGGTATGCAGATGGCGGTTATAGAAACAATGCGCAACGTGCTGGGCATCAAAAATGCCAACACCACCGAGCTGGATGAAAATTGCGAGCCGGTGGTCGGGCTGATGACCGAATGGGATAAGGACGGTGCCAGGCAAATTCGCCACAAAGACGGCGATTTAGGGGGAACCATGCGTTTGGGCGCATATGAAACAATATTGGATAAAGGTTCCAAAGCTGCGGAAATTTACGGTTGCGAAAAAATATCCGAACGCCATCGCCACCGTTACGAAGTCAACATCAAATACCGCGAGCGGCTGGCAGAGGGTGGCATGGTAATTTCCGGCACATCGCCGGACGGCAAGCTTCCTGAAATTGTAGAAAGGCCTGGACATCCATGGTTTGTCGGCGTCCAGTTCCATCCGGAATTAAAATCCAAGCCGTTTGCACCGCATCCTTTGTTTGTCAGCTTTGTTAAAGCGGCAATAGAAAAAAGCCGGCTGGTATAAATGGAAAAAACAGAAAAAAAAGTTGAAAAAAGCAGTTTCGTTGTTTAAACTTATGATAAAATAAAGTTTTTGTACGAAGGAGATTTACAGATGAATATAAAAAACAATGCCAAACAATGGATTGTAGCCGGGATTATCTTAGTGGCGGCAATTTTGATGTTGATGCTTGGCTTTTCAGAAAAGAAAGCGCCGGCACCGGCTGTGGAAAAAGCGAAACCTGAAGCGGCATTGCCGGTAAAAGCGCCGGAACCTGCTGCTGAAGCGGAACCGGCCGTTCCGGCTGAACCGTCAGCAGAAACAGCACCGGCCGCTGAAGAAAAGGCTGCTGCTCCCGCAGAGCCTGTTGCAGATGAAGCTGTTGCGCCGGTAAAAGAAGCAAAACCGGAAGAGGCATCTAAAGAAGTAATTGAAGTAGAGCCGGAAAATGCTGTATTGATGTTTACGGCCACGGCGGAAAAAGATTTTACCTACGAGGTTTATTACACGGTAAAAAGAGAAGTCTGGTTTGATGCCGACCATGTTGTGGCGGCGGAAGGAAAAGCCGGAACGGAAAATTACGGCATCGTGCTGCCGGAAAAGGCCGTTTACCGCATCCGTTTAGACTTTGGTTCCAATCCGGGAACGGTAACGGTTAAAAACGTCCGCTTGGATGGTTCGCAAAAGGCTGATTTAAATGATTTCAACAACTATGAATTTGCTCAAATTGACAAATATCAGGAAAATGAAGACGGCAGCCTGACCATTACATCCGAACAGGAAGACCCTTATATGGCATTTCGGACGGAATTATTGTCGGAATAGTCTGAGTATAAGTACATTTTCAAAGCTCCGAAATAAAGTTTCGGGGCTTTTT
>CALXTP010000011.1 GCA_944391435.1 uncultured Alphaproteobacteria bacterium
CGAAAGAGGACATCCGGCAAATCAAGCGCGGCATGGCGCAGGACGAGGTGCGGAAAATCCTCGGTTCGCCCAGCGTTATCTCCAGCCTTGACCACCGGACGTGGATTTATATGGATTCAACGATGGAGCGGATGGCCTTTTTTGAGCCGAAAGAGCTTGACCGGAATGTTCTGGCGGTTGAATTTAACCACGACGGGCAAGTGCAAAAAGTGGTGGAGCTGACCAAGGAAAACGGGCGCGACATCGCCGTATCCAAAGACGCAACGCCGGTTTTGGGCAGCGAAGAAACATTTATGGAAAAATACTTCGGCGGCGTTGGCTATATGCCGGTGCAACCGACCCGGAAAAACGACGGGTTGTAAATTTATCATCACATCCACTACAAAGATGTGCAACCATCCCGCAATCAGTGGGCTAAAGACCGCATCAAGTCCATTCCGGCCGGCAATGGCTGGCACTGGTAGGCTTATCGGCTTATATCCGCTCCGGTATCCGGAGCGGATATAAGATAACCGCGACGAGCTGTCCAATCAGTTTCATCTTCATAATAAGAATGTATAACGATAAACGTTCCAAGATCCGGGTTTATGTATTTGGAAGAACTAATTTCTATAACATGGGTGCGATGTTCTTCTGTCTTGGAATTCTCCGGTTGCTCTTTGTTCAGCTGATGTGTGCAGCGCAATACTACTTTTTTCGGTTCGTTTTCCCACATTTCGCAGTCTTCATGCCAGGTGGTGCCGTGGCGGTTGTCCATATCAAATGTCGTCGGGGTGATTTTTATATCCCATAAGTCATTTAATGATTCCAATTTGCCGTAAAACACAGGGTTGACGAACGTTTCTTCCCCGCGCAGATGGCAGGCGGACAAAACGGACAGAGCTAAAAGAAATAAAACCTTCTGCATTTTCTCCTCCTTTTTTCCGGCTATTTATACATATACAGCAGATGGCCGTTCTCGGTCAGCCATTCCCGGCCGCGGGCGGCATCTTCATCCAAAAACTCCACCAGCGCCCAAAAATACGGCGAATGATCCTGATGCTTTAAATGTGAAACTTCGTGCGCCACGATATAGCGAATCACAAAATCCGGAGCCAGCGCCAAGCGCCAACTGTAATTGATATTGTTTAACGTGGAGCAACTTGCCCAACGCGATTTTGTGTCTTTTATGCAAACATTATGCACAGTCTTGCCAATTTGGTCGGCGACTTTTTGGGAACGGGCGGTAAATTCTTCCAGCGCGAGTTTTTTGATAAAGTCTTTTACGCGGCGGTGCAGAAACTCTATGCCGCCGGAAACATACAAAATGCGGTTTTTCTTATCCAGCCTGGTGTTACCGCGAATCAGGCTGTGTTCTATGGTATATTCACGGCCGAAAAGGCTTATCCGGTCATGATTTTGAAAATATTTCAGCTCGGGGATTTTGCTTAAATTGTCCCTGACCCAATCCTGATGGCTTTCTACAAACGAAACGGCCTTTTTGCGCGAACAGTATTTCGGAATCGTCAGAACGGCCATACGGTCTTTTTTATCTATGCGGAGCGTCAGGCGGCGGGAGCGCCCGGAATGAATCACCTTCATGTCAAAGCCCAAATCGGCATTGATTTCAAAGGTCTTCCCACTCAACAATGTAATTTTCATAGTCTGTTACCTCAGATTCACTTATCAATGTTCTTTTTTGGAGAGACATTCCGGCTTCATGGACTGATGCCGCACGACCGCTTATCAGCGGATGCCACGCCGGCAAAGGCTTTCCCTCATCCAACAGCACATACGCACAAGTCTTCGGGAGCCAGCGGGGTTTCTCTCGAATCGCAGAGATATCTATATCACGGCAATCGTTAACTTTTTGGAAACGATGGGCATAAATTTTACACAAACAGCTTTTTGTATCCAGAAAACGGCAGTAAGTATTTGTAAAACAAATTTTTCCTTTTATTTCCAATTTATTTAAACAACACTTGCCGCAGCCATCGCAAAGCAGCTCCCATTCCCGTTTGCTCATCTGTTCCAACGGCTTTTTATACCAAAAACCAGGCTCCACATCCGACAAATCAGCGAAGCGGCTCTCTGGATTATACTCATCTTCCAGGCTGTATTCTTCCGTCATGACAGGCTCTTAAATCCGTTTGACTTCTATGCCGACGACGCCAAATTCTTTTTGGCGCTCTTCCGGATAAAATTCCGCCAAAACATTTATCAGTTCTTCAACACTTTCCATCCCTGCCCGGTGGCAATCTATTCTGTGGCTCAGGGCTGCGAAATCCGGGGCGCGGTACAAGTTGACAACACGGGCACAAAACGTATCCCCGCTGTCAGAAACATTGGAAAACTCAAGCAAATCGCCGATTTGTATTTGCCGGCGCTTCTCGTCGTACAAACGGAGTTCTATATCTTTTTTTCCTGATTTCAACAGGTTGTAGTATTTTTCATTTACTTTCATTTTATGCATTAGCTATTCCTTGACTCTGTTTAAATTTTCGGGTATATTATCCGCATTATATGCTCTTGTAAAGGAAATAATATGGATTACAGAATATGCACCGTAAGCGGCACAGCAGCAGATTTGCAGCTGTATAACGAAGTTGCGGAGCTTACCGGGGCCATCAAAAAGACTTATCCCGAATATGGCAAGTGGCTCAAAGAAAAATTCTTTCCCGGGCTTAAAGACGGCAGCCGAAAACTGATTATCGCCAAAGACGAAACCGGACGGCTTGCCGGTGCCATATTGCTCAAAAATACGGCAGAAGAAAAGAAAATTTGTTCTCTGTTTGTCCGGAAAGAATGCCGGGGTTTGGGCATTGCCGGAAAGCTGATGCAGGAAAGCTTTAAGGTTTTGCGGACAGACAGGCCGCTGCTCAGCGTTGCCGACAAAAATTATCCGCAGATACAAAAGCTCCTCAACCTGTACCATTTTAAATTTTCTTACCGAAAAAGAGGCGCATATATGGCAGAAAATACAGAATACTATTTTAACAACGAAGCTACGGAAATATTAAAGGATAAAATCCTCAGGCCCTTATTGGCCCGAAACAGGCAGGAACGCTGACCCGAACGGCCGCGTACCGGGGAAAGCTCCGGTTTTATATATCGCAAATTATTCCGAATATCTTACAAATCATCCCAATCCACTATATGGTCTTCCAATTCATCTTCCGGCACGCCAGTTTCACTGATAACCCGCCCCTTTACGGTGGTACGGGCTGCGGAAGGCCTATTTTCAAACAACTCGCGGTAGGCACAGGTCTTGGGCATCCATGCCAGCTTGTCCACATTATCAGGCGACAGTTTGAGACAGGCGGGCACAAGCTCGCAACGTTTGTCATATACTGAGCAGCACATCTTTTCTTCATCAAAATAACGGCATATGACATTGGTGTAATATACGTCGCCGCTGTCGGCATCTTCCAACTTTATCAAACAGCATTTGCCACAGCGGCGGCAGATGCTTTCCCATTCTTCAGGCGTATATCCGCGGGCGGCTTTAGGATATTTGGCTGCATGCATTTGCTTACCCCCGTTGTTCCGGCAAGTGATCTTCCGGTGCCAGGTTGCTGAAACGGGCGTACGCCGCATCCCAAAACAGTTTGACGGTACCGGTGGAGCCGTGGCGGTGCTTGCCGATAATCACTTCACCCAAATGCTCCGTTTCACGGTCTTTTTTCTGCCACTCTTCGGTACGTTTGACAAAGTGCTCATCGGTTTCGCCCATGTTTTGCTTCGGTTCGGCATTGTGAATATAGTAATTTTCACGGAAAACAAACATGACAATATCCGCATCCTGCTCAATGGACCCGGACTCGCGCAGATCCGACATCAGCGGACGTTTGTCATCGCGCTGTTCCAGGCCGCGGTTTAATTGCGACAGGGCAATGACCGGAACGCCCAACTCTTTGGCCAGAATTTTAAGCCCGCGGGAAATTTCGGATACTTCTTGCACGCGGTTGCCTTCGCTCTTTTTATCGCCGGAGCCGCTTATCAGCTGGATATAGTCTATGATTATCAGCCCCAGGCCGTTGGTCCTTTTCAGGCGGCGGGCGCGGGTGCGAATCGTGTTAATGTTAATACCCGGCGTGTCGTCAATGTATAACGGCAGCTTTTGATATTCGTTTACCGCACCGATAATGCGTTGGAATTCCTCCATTTCCAAATTGCCGTTACGCAGCTTGTTGCCCGGGGTTTCGGTGATGCTGGAAAGAATACGCGCCGCCAGCTGTTCGGCCGACATTTCAAGTGAAAAAATCGCCACCCCTTTGTCATGCGGGTCTATCTCGGTGTTTTTGGACATATATTCCGCTACATTATAGGCGATGTTCATTGCCAGGGCGGATTTGCCCATTGCCGGACGCCCGGCCAAAATGATAAGGTCGGAATCGTTTAATCCGCCGGTGCGGAGATCCAACTCGTCCAGCCCGGTCGGCAACCCGGAAATACGCCCCTCTTTTTGATACGACTTTTCTATCTGCTCCAGCGTTGCCCTCAACGTTGTCCCGAAATCCTGAAAGCCTTTTTGGCCATCACCGTGCATGGCCAGGTTAAACAGGCGCTTCTCGGCATTTTCAATCTGTTGGGCCGTGCTTTCATCCAGGCTTTCGCTCATCGCTTCGCTGGCAATGTCATAACCGGTTGAAATCAACTCGCGCCGCAGATATTTGTCATATATAAACCGGGCATAATATTCAATATTCGTCAGCGGAGAAGAAGATTCCGACAATTTTACCAGATAGGCAATACCGCCGACCTCGTTAAGGGTTCCTTCCTGCTCAAAATAATTTTTCAACGTGATAACGTCGGCAACGTGTCCCCGGACAATCAAACCGGTCATTACCTCGTAAACACGGGCATGAATCGGGTCGGAAAAATGCTCCGGCCGCAAAAAGTCAGATATTTTTTCATAAGCCCTGTTATTGGCCAGCAAAGCGCCGATTAAAGCCTGTTCGGCTTCTATGCTGCGAGGCAATTGCGTTACGTCCAGTTCTTCCATTTTTTTCAGAATCCTTTCTTGTCCTTTCTTTGGGTTATGAAACAATCCCCGTAAAAATGCACGAATAAAGGTGCAGCTCTGTGGATAATGTGGATAAGCCGCCCGCAAATGCCTCCACCGCCCCGTATTATGTGGATAAAGCCGAGATGCCCTTTTATTTTTTGCGACACTGTGTTATGCAAGGTTATCTATTATATTTTTTGAAGGATTTTCTTAATTATGAGAGTTTTGGTTATCGGTGGTGCCGGCTATATCGGCAGCCATGTGCAAAAGCAATTATTGGAAGAAGGCTTTGACGTTGCCGTTTTTGACGACCTTTCTACCGGTTCTGAAATTAACCTTTTGCCGCAAACCGAATTTATCCGCGGCAGTATTCTTGACAAAGATGCCCTGAACGAGGCGATGGGACGCCATATTGACGGCGTTGTCCATCTGGCGGCAAAGAAAGCCGTCGGCGAATCCATGCTCTGCCCCGAGATATATGCCGAAAATAATATTTGCGGCTCTCTTAACATTCTTAACGCTATGGCAGCCAATGGCGTGCGCCATATCGTTTTCTCTTCTTCCGCCGCCGTTTACGGCATGCCGCAATACATACCGGTTGACGAAAAACATCCTATCCGCCCGATTAACTATTATGGCTACACCAAGGCGGCCATTGAAGAAAATATGCGCTGGTATTCGCAGCTGGGCAAGCTTAACTATGCCGCTCTGCGCTATTTTAATGCCGTCGGCTATGCGGCGGACGGCTCTATCCGCGGCAAAGAGAAGAATCCGCAAAACCTGATGCCGATTATTATGGAAGCTGCTACCGGCAAAAGAGAAAAATTTTCTATTTTCGGCAATGACTATGATACGCCCGACGGAACTTGCATCCGCGACTATGTGCATGTTTCAGACCTGGCAAAAGCACATACGCTCGCATTAAAGAAACTGGCAGCAGACAATGTTTCTTTTGCGGTCAACCTCGGCACGGGAAAAGGCACCAGCGTCAAAGAAATTGTTGATGCCGCAGAAAAAGTTATCGGCAAAAAGCTTAATTATGACTATGCCCCGCGCCGGGCCGGCGATCCGGCCATACTGACGGCCGGGGCCGGTTTGGCCAGGGAGCTGCTCGGATGGCAGCCTGAATATACGGATGTTGAAAAAATTATCCAAACCGTATGGAATCTGGAGCAGGAGCAAAACTGAATAAAAACGAAAAAAATATCTGGAACTTTTTTATTTTATTAACGGAAGGAAAAAATGTTAGAAAAATTACAATATCTGTTTACGCACCATGTTGTTTTGTCGCAGGAACTCATGTGGGTTTGTTTCGGCATTGCCGTCATTGTTTTGCTGTTTTTGGATTTATGCGTTTTTAACCGAAAGAACGAGGTTCCAAGCTTTGCCCATACGCTATGGGTCTGCGTGGCTTATATCGGCGCGGGGCTATTGTTCGGGGTTTTTGTCTGGTATGAAGAAGGAACCAACAAAGCCATGGAGTATTTTACCGGCTTTTTGGTGGAAAAAAGCTTGTCCATGGACAATATTTTTGTGATGTCCATTATCTTTACCAGTATCGGCGTGCCGCGCATCTACCAGCACCGGGTCCTGTTCTGGGGCATTTTGGGCGCGATTGTCATGCGGGCGCTGCTTATCGGTGTCGGCGATGTTTTGATTAAAAACTTCCACTGGGTTTTATATATCTTTTCGGCTTTCCTTATCTATACCGGAGTCAAAATGGCTTTGCACAGCCTGAAAAAAGACGATGGCGAAGGGAATACGGAAGACAACATCAAAAACAGTTCCATCTACCGCTTTGTAGAAAAGTATTTTCCGGTAACGCATGAAATAGACGGGCCGCATTTTATCACGAAAAAAGACGGCAAGCATTATATTACGCCTCTGCTGTTTGCATTGATTACGATTGAGCTGATGGATGTGGTGTTTGCCTTGGACAGCATTCCGGCGATTTTCCTTTTGACCGATGACGTGTTTATTGTCTATACCAGCAATATTTTTGCCATTCTCGGCCTCAGGGCGCTGTACTTTTTGCTGGAGGCTGCCGTTCACCGGTTTGTCTATCTCAAGCAGGCCCTGTCCATTGTTTTGATATTCATCGGGTTGAAGATTTTCCTGCCGAAAATCGGGCTGGAACTGGAAACCTGGCACTCGTTGACGGTTACTTTTTCCCTGCTCTTCGGCGGCATTATCCTGTCGCTCTTCAAAGAAAAGAAAGCTGCCGGAAAAAAGCCTGAAGCCGAAGCCTGAAAAAAACGGACGGGCGGCGATAGGCTCTTTATATGCCTGGCCGCCCGTTTATGCCGCCGGAACGGAAACGGCCGCGGATTTCCGGTTTTAACGGCAAAAAGACAAGTGTTGGAGGAAATATGAAGGGTATCGGTTTGAAAACGCTTTATCGCGCCGCTTATGTTTATCTGGCGCTGCCCATGCTTGTTTTTTTCGCCGGCTGGCTGAATTACGGCGCTGCCTTTGCTCTTATCCTGTTGACAGGAGTATGCTTGTACAAAATTTGTGCGGAGACCGGAAAAACGGAAAATTCCGGCTGGCGGTTGCCAAAGCGCTTTTTGTTTTTTTTGACCGTCGTGGCAACAATATGGTGCTTTTTGGCCGGAATCGGTTATTTTTATTACCAATCTTTTGACTATCATTTTCGCAATGCGGTTTTTCGCGACCTCATCAACTATTCCTGGCCGGTTTTTTATGATAAAGCCGACACGCCTTTGGTTTACTATATGGGATTTTGGCTGCTTCCGGCGCTGTTCGGCAAAATCAGCGCTCCTTTTATCCAAAATGCCTATTGGAATTTTTATCTGGCAAATATCTGGCTATATATATATGCCGTGGCAGGAGTAATATTGATTTTGGCCCTGCTGGCAGCGGCGGTACGGGCGGATTCCTGGAAAAAACTGGCGGCAGCGGTTGTCATTTTCGTCTTTTTTTCAGGCATGGACGTTATCGGCATTCTCTTTTTTAAGGTCGTGGAGCAGCCTTTTGCCTATCATCTGGACTGGTGGGCGACCTTTATCCAATATTCGTCGTTGACAACGTGCCTGTTCTGGGTGTTCAACCAATTTATCCCGACGGCACTTGTTATGCTGTTAATGTTTAATGAGCGTAACATCAAAAATTTCGGTTTTCTGGTGGCGGCAACACTGTTTTTTGCCCCATATCCGGCGGCGGGAATCGGTATTTTTGCCGTTGCCTGTGCCGGGCGGGCCTTTTGGCTAAGCAAAGATAAAACGAGCTTTTTGGGCAGAGAGATTTTTTCTATCCCCAACCTTATCGGTGCTTTTTGGCTGTTGCCGACCTTTGTGCTTTATTTCATTACCAACTCGGAGGGAATGGATAAGCTTTGGTATGTTTTTGATTATACGACTCCGATGCGGCTGCTTATTTTTATGTTGCTTGAGTTTTTGCTGATTGCAGGGCTGCTGGCGCCGACATATCGCAAACACCTGTTTTTTGTAACGGCCGTGACTGCACTTTGCCTTATTCCCTTTTTCCGCCTGGATCAGCAAAATAATTTTTGCATGCGCGCCTCCATCCCCCCGCTTATCGTGCTTTGCATATATACCATCCGCTTTTTGACGGACAGCTTTTCAGAACATCGGAACGTAATCCGGCGGACATTATTGCTTGTTTTGCTGCTAATCGGGGCGGCTACGCCGCTGACGGAATTTTACCGCGGCCTGCATTTTACCCGGCAACTCGGGCGGCTTAACATTGTTGCCGACCAAATATATACGCTTAACCAGCCTTTTGTTCAGATGCCCGTGTTCGGCTGGGATGCCAACCACCAATTTACGGCAAAAGAATACCGCAGCGATATCTTTTGGCAATACCTGTCCCGCAAACACCGGCCGGATACCTCGCAATAATTATTCTGGCAGCTTATAAGTCTTAAAAAAAAATTGACTCTGCTTATATATCGGGAATACTAGTGTAAAATTGTTTTTTTGAGGGAAAAATGTTGTTTTTATCAGTTTTAATGCTTTGTTTTTTCAGTTTGAAAGCGTGGGCCAATCCGGCGTGTGCCGTTTGTACGGTTGCCGTGGGCGCATCGCTTGAAATCGCGCGGCGGCTCGGCGTGGACGACAGTGTGGTTGCGGTATGGTCCGGCGCTTTTTTGATGTTGCTCGGCTTTTGGACTCTGAAATGGATGGACAAGAAAGGCTGGCAATTCAAAGGGCGCGATATTCTGGTATTGGCGCTGTCGGTAGCGATGATTGGGTTTATTTATATCTCGCACCTTGTTTATACGCCGAAACCTATCCTCTTTTTCTGGATTGACCCGTTTTTGTTTGCAACCATTTGCGGTGCACTGGTGTTGAAATATTCTTCCGATTTTTACCAGTGGATGAAGAGAAAGAATGGCGGCCATGCCCATTTTCCGTTTGAAAAAGTATTTGTGCCGATAGCTTCCCTGGCGTTGCTGTCGTGGCTGTTTTCTTATATCCAGCTGTGTGCGCCGGCACTGCCCGATTTAAGCAATATATAACCGCAGAGGAGATAATGATATGAAAAAAGCGGAAAACGTCAAAGAATTTGTGGAACGCATAGACGCCACCAAAAAAGTCAACCCGAAAGATTTATCTTCCGACCAGGATTTGACAATTGCCATCATGAACCTGATTTCCATTGAGGAGCATCTGGTCTTTTCCGGTGCCAAAACCGGCAAGAACTCTTTTTACGATTTGATTGAAGATATTCGTGAAACGCGCAAAAAGCTGATGTTGAAAA